>JAUIJI010000014.1 GCA_030431435.1 Alphaproteobacteria bacterium
TCAGGTCGGTGACCAGAACGGCACCGAAAAGGACATAGACGGGCTTGAACGCGTCACCGAGATACCGTTCGACGAAATCAAGGCGACCTTGCGCGGCGCTCGCATCGTAATCTGCCATGGCGGCACCGGATCGATGATCACCGCGCTGCAAAATGGCTGCGCCACCATCGTCATTCCGCGCCTGTTCGAGCTTGGCGAGCATTACGACAACCACCAGCTGGAAATTGCCGAGAGCTTTGCCGAACGCGGGCTGGTGTTCCTCGCCCATGATGCCGAAAGCCTGCGCAAGGCGCTGGCTGCTGCGAGGCAATCCACGCCCCGCGCGGTCACCACCGATTACGGCCCGATGATCGACCACCTGCGCAAACTGATCAGCTGAGCGAATCGCATGTGCGCAAGCGCGCTGCTGCAGTTTACATCCCGCGCGGCTGGTTTAAGGCCGCACAAGGCTGAAATTCGAGTATCCGATGGCAAAAAGCGCAAACACCAAGACCGCCCTCATCACTGGCGTCACCGGGCAGGACGGGGCCTATCTGGCTCATCTGCTGCTGGAAAAGGGCTATGAGGTTCACGGCATCAAGCGCCGTTCCTCCAGCTTTAACACCGGCCGGATCGAGGACATCTACCAGGATCCGCATGTCGATAACCGCCGCTTCCACCTGCATTATGGCGACCTGACCGATTCGACCAACCTGATCCGCATCATGCAGGAAGTGCAGCCGGTCGAAATCTACAACCTCGCCGCGCAAAGCCACGTTGCGGTCAGCTTCGAAACCCCCGAATACACCGCCAATGCCGATGCCATCGGCGCGCTGCGCCTGCTCGAGGCCATCCGCATCCTGGGGATGGAAAAGACCGCACGCTTCTACCAGGCGTCGACCTCCGAGCTCTACGGCCTGGTGCAGGAAGTGCCGCAAAGCGAGACCACGCCCTTCTACCCGCGCAGTCCCTATGCAGCGGCCAAGCTCTATGCCTACTGGATCACGGTGAACTACCGCGAAGCCTATGGCATCCATGCCTCGAACGGCATCCTGTTCAACCACGAGAGCCCACTGCGCGGCGAGACCTTCGTCACCCGCAAGATCACCCGCGCCGCTGCCGCCATTTCGATGGGCCGTCAGGAGAAGCTCTACCTCGGCAATCTCGATGCCCAGCGCGACTGGGGCCACGCCCGCGAATATGTGCGCGGCATGTGGATGATGATGCAGCAGGACGAGCCTGACGATTACGTTCTGGCCACCGGCGAGACCACCACGGTTCGCGATTTCGTGCGCTGGGCCTTCGAGGATGCGGGCATCCCGGTCGAGTTCCGCGGCGAAGGCGTCGACGAGAAGGGCTATGCGGCAAGCGATGGCCGGGTGCTGGTGGAAGTAGACCCGCGTTATTTCCGCCCGACCGAAGTCGAACTGCTCATCGGCGATCCCACCAAGGCGCATGAAAAGCTGGGCTGGAAGCACGAGACATCGGTGCGCGAACTGGCGCGCGAAATGGTCGAGGCGGACATGGTGGTGATGCGCAACGAACCCATCGCCGGTTTCGACTGATGGCTTACGAGCTTGCGGGAAAGCGCATCTATGTCGCCGGCCACAAGGGCATGGTCGGCTCGGCCATCGTCCGCCGTCTGGCCAGCGAGGGTTGCGAAATCCTGACAGCAGACAGGTCTGTGGACCTGCGCGATCAGGCGGTGGTGCGCGCATGGTTTGCCGCCAACACCCCTGAAGCGGTGATCGTGGCGGCGGCCAAGGTCGGCGGCATCCTTGCCAATGACAGCTATCCGGCGGACTTCCTCTACGACAATTTGATGATCGAGGCGAATGTCATCGAGGCTGCTTTTCGCGAAGGCGCGGAGAAGCTGCTGTTCCTCGGCTCCTCCTGCATCTACCCCAAGCTTGCCCCGCAGCCGATCCCCGAAGACGCGCTGCTCACCGGCCCGCTCGAGCCGACCAACGAGTGGTACGCGATTGCCAAGATCGCCGGGATCAAGCTGTGCCAGGCCTATCGCCGCCAGCACGGTGCCGATTTCATCAGCGCCATGCCCACCAATCTCTATGGTCCGGGCGACAATTTTGACCTTGCCAACAGCCATGTGCTGCCCGCGCTTATCCGCAAGGCGCATGAGGCGAAGCTGTCAGGCGCCGCTTCGATCGAAATCTGGGGCACGGGCACGCCGCGCCGCGAATTCCTGCATGTCGATGACCTTGCCGATGGCTGTGTCTTCCTGCTCAAGACCTATTCGGATGAGGGGCACGTCAACATTGGGTCAGGCACCGATCTGCCGATCATCGAACTGGCGCAGATGGTGTGCAATGTCGTCGGCTTTACCGGCAGCATCACCAGGGACGAAAGCAAGCCGGACGGCACGCCGCGCAAGCTGATGAGCGGGGAGAAGATCGCCGCCATGGGCTGGCAGCCGCAGATCGGTCTGGAGGAAGGCATCGCCGATGCCTATCGCGCCTTCATGGCGCAGCACGGCTGAATCAGAAGGCCCGGTCGTGCACCAGCACGCGCAGTGTGGAGAGGATGATCTTCACATCGCCAAGCAGGCTCCACTGACGGATATATTCCAGATCGGACTGAAGCCGGTCGACAAGGTCACGTTCCGTATCCGTCGCGCCGCGATAGCCGCGCACCTGTGCAAGGCCCGTGATGCCCGGGCGAAGGCAATGGCGCTGCCAGTATTTGCGATCGACCTGCCAGAACATCTTGTGGCCCGCCCTTGATCCCAGTGCATGGGGTCTCGGCCCGACAATACTCATATCGCCCTTCAGCACATTGATCAGCTGGGGCAGCTCATCGAGGCTGGTGCGGCGCATGAAGCTGCCGATGCGGGTTATCCGATCATCGTCCCTGGAGGCTGACCGAATACCATCTGCGTCCTGCTGCTCCTCACGCATCGAGCGGAACTTGTAGATATCGAAGAACTGGTTCCCGCGGCCCATGCGGCGCTGCCTGAAGAACACCGATCCGCGGTCTTCAAGCTTGATCAGGAGAGCGCAAAGGAGGAGCACCGGGGCCAGTATCACCAGCGCAAGGCCGGACATCACGATGTCGAACAGGCGCTTGGAAAGCCGCGCGCGAATGCCCAGCTGGCCGGCAGACACCACGAGTGCGGTAACATCCGCATCATCGTGCCGCACGATCGCCATCGCCCCCAGTTCATGCGCGAAATCGCTGATCACTTCGCCATGGATGCCCGAACCCTTGAGCACCTCGGCCCAGGCGAGGCGCTGTTCCGCCCCGCAACTGACGATCACCATGTCCATGTTGCGCAAGTATTTGGACAAGCGATCGAGAGCGGCGGGGTTCTCGATATCGGGATCGAGCCCATGCTCTTCGGCATTGATACGATAGAGGTTGGGAATGCGCACTTCCGGCCCACCGGCCTGGATCAACAGGCGGTTGGTAGCACTTGGCCCCCAGTGGGCCCGGATGAAGCGCGAAACGCCAAATCGCAGGAATGTCACCAGCATGGCAGTGGCGCAAATCGCACTGACGAATACCACGCGCGACATATCCGCGTTGGACTTGGCGAAGAAGGCGAACAGGTTGAGCAAGAGTGCCGAGATCACCAGCGCCTTGATCGCCCGCCAGCCGGACGAGCGCCAGTTGGTCAACCCGTCACGGCTGTATGTCCCGCCATAGAACGCCATCGTCTGGTAAAGGGGCAAGAGCAGGTAGGCCACCAGCATGGATTCATGGTCAAGGTCTGTTGGCGGATACAGGAAGGTGGCCAGCGCGAAGGTGCCAAGGAGCAATATCGCGTCAACGATAACCAGGCCGATGTAGAGCTGCAGCCGCCGGCTTTCGAGGGACATCGCCAGCCCCTGGCTGGGCGCCCTCGGGAACCTGCGGACCAGCTCCACATCCAGCGGATCGACCGGTCCGCCATGGAGGTCGCTTTCTTCGATTCTGGATCGTGCGCCGGAAAGGTCCATTGTCCTGCCGGTTTCCCCAATGGTTAAGCTCAGATCGCGTATTTCTACGTATAACGTTGATACGCGCGCTTAGCCAGCCGATTTCGCAAGCGCAGTAAAGCGGCGATTTCGCCTGTGTTTCTCTTTGGGAAACTGTGAGGATTCAGCCGCGACGAGCAGCAAACCGGGTGATCTGCGCCAATGACTGGGCCAGGACCAGTTCGGCTATCTGGCTGTTGGACATCAGGTCCTGATGCAGCTCGGCGAGTCGCGGGACAAGCCGTTCCAGCTTGTGCGCGGGCCATTTGCGCAGCTGTTCCATCAGGTCGCGCTTGTCGCGGAAGAACACGCGCTGCCTGTCCAGCAGTTGGCCGATATCGGTTCCCGGCTCCAGCTTGGCGGCAAGGCCCGCGAGCTGCGCAGCCCGGCGCTCCAGCGCCAGCGCCACGGCAACCGGGTTGAGGCCAACCTCGCGCATCCGCGCCAGTTCCTGCGGCAGTTTGCGCACTTCGCCCGAGAGCACGACATTGACCAGCGGCATGAAGCCATCCTCTTCCGTCTTCGCGCCGATGGCGTCATGCGCTTCGATGTCCGCCGTCTTGGGCGATTGCGGCGAGGCATCGAGGTAGAGCGCCAGCTTCTCCACCTCGGACCGGGCGAGGCGGATATCCATGTTCGCCCCGCGCGCGATGCGCTCCGCGAGGTCGCCGCCCAGCCGCAGGCCGGCACTGTCTGCCAGAGTGCGCACGTCGGCTGTGAGCGAGCGCAGGTCCGGCGGGTAGAAGACCGCCACCAGCGCGTCGTCCCGCTTGATCAGCAGCTTCGCGGTCCGGGATTTGTCGGTTGCGGAGGTGGCGACGATAAAGATCGGGCAGGCGCCCTTGGTCTCGCCCATGTCGGCCATGGCGAGGAAGGCTTTCACCGCATCATGCGCTTCCTCTCCCGAAACACGGGCGAGGATATGCCGCGTGCCGCCAAAGAGCGAGGTCGAGCGCGCTTCATCGACCAGCCGGACGGGATCGTTCTTCAGGTCGGAGCCGGACAGTTCCACCCGCTCGCCCGCATCGGGCAGCATGGCGATGGCCTTGGCGGCGGCGGCAGAGGCGCCCGCCTCATCCTGCCCGCAGAGGAACAGGATCGTGCACTTGCCAAGCGCACGCTGCGCTATTGTCTGGAAGTCCCGCTGGGTCGCTTTCACGAGGGAGAATTCAGCGCCAGCGTCAGGCGCGAAACGATACGGTCGGCCACCTGCTCCGCCAGGTTTTCCAGCGCCCGCTGTTCGGCAGCGATGGTGGCGTATTCGGAGGAGACAACGTCAATCCCGGCGTCCGAACCGGCAGTGGCATCGACAAGGATCACCCCGCTATCCAGATCCACCAGCTGGTATCGCGCACGCAGGGTGCGGCGTTCGCGGCCAATGGTATCGTCGGTCAGCAGGCCGAGGCCTTCGAGCTGGTCGTCAAGCAGCACATCGAGCCGGTAGCGCGGGGTCACGTCAACGCCAGCCTGCGCCAGCCGATCATTCAGCGCATTGCGCACCAGCCAGCCTTCGCGCCCCTCTATCGAAGAGACTTCGACCGCGGCGAGGCGCTGCGCCACCACGCCCTGTGCGCCGCCGGCATAGATCGGACGCATCCCGCAAGCCGAAAGCGCGGCGAGCAGGCCCAGGGCCACGGCAAGGCGCGCCTGCGTCATCACGTGACGATGTTCACCAGCCTGTCGGGCACCACGATCACTTTCCTCACCTCTGCTCCATCGATCGAACGCTGGACCTTCTCGGAGCCGAGTGCAAGCGCCTCCAGCTCCTCTTTCGGCAGGCCCTTGGCCACGGTGAGCGTATCGCGCAACTTGCCCTTCACCTGCACGGCGATGGTCACCTCGTCTTCCACCAGCATGGCGGGATCGACTTCGGGCCATGCCGCTTCTGCCACCAGCGATCCGCCTTCCAATGCTTCCCAGCCTTCTTCGGCCAGATGCGGCATCATCGGCGAGACGAGCAGCAGCAGCGTGCGGATTGCCTCGTTGCGGCTGGCAGAGGGCTGCGCCTTTTCGACTGCCGAGGTCAGCTCGTAAATGCGCGCCACCGCCTTGTTGAAGGCAAGCGCCTCGATATCCTCGGACACTGCAGCAACCGTCTGGTGCATCTTGCGCGCGAGAGCCTTGTCCTCTCCCGATGCCGAACCATCGAACTGGCCGAACAGGCGCCACAGACGCTGCACGAAGCGGCCGCAGCCTTCGATGCCTGCTTCGGACCAGGGCAGGTCGCGTTCGGGCGGGCTGTCGGACAGCATGAACCAGCGCACCGCATCGGCGCCATAGTCACGAATGATGTCCTCGGGATCGACGACGTTCTTCTTCGACTTGGACATCTTGATGACCTTGCCGATCTCGACCGGCTGGCCATCTGCCTTCAACACAGCGCCATCGCTGGATCGCTCGACCTCGGCTGGCGAATACCACACCTCGCGCCCGTCGATCTTGCGGCCATAGGTCTCATGCGTGACCATGCCTTGCGTGAACAGCGAGGCGAAAGGCTCCTTGACATCGACCAACCCACAGTGAGCCAGCGCCCGCGTCCAGAAGCGGGCGTAGAGCAGGTGCAGGATCGCGTGCTCGATGCCGCCGATATACTGCTCCACCGGCAGCCATTGCGCGACTTCCGCCGCATCGAACGGCTTGTCACCCGGCTGGCTGGCAAAGCGTAGGAAATACCAGCTGGAATTGACGAATGTATCGAGCGTGTCGGTCTCGCGCTCCGCCTTGCCGCCGCATTTCGGGCAGTCGACATGCTTCCACGTGGGGTGGCGGACCAGCGGGTTGCCGGGGATGGAGAAATCCACGTCCTCCGGCAAGGTCACGGGCAACTGGTCTTTCGGCACGGGCACAACGCCGCAGGCATCGCAATGGATGAACGGAATGGGCGTGCCCCAGTATCGCTGGCGCGAAACGCCCCAGTCGCGCAGGCGCCACACGGTCTTGCCCTCGCCTGATCCGGCGGCCTCGATGCGGCTAATCACCTCGGCCTTGGCGTCATCCACGCTCATGCCATCGAGGAAATCGGAGTGCACCAGCACGCCGTCCCCTGTTTCGGCCTCGCGCAGCGGCACTTCGGCCTCGCCGGGATTGGCGGCAATCACGCGGATGATCGGCAAGCTGTATTTGGTCGCAAAATCGAAGTCGCGCTGGTCGTGTCCCGGCACCGCCATGATCGCGCCGGTGCCGTAATCCATCAGCACGAAATTGGCGATGAAGACCGGCAGGTCAGCGCCAGTGAAAGGATGCTTCGCGGTAACGCCGGTGTCGAAGCCGAGCTTCTCTGCCGTCTCCAGCTCGGCTGCCGTGGTGCCACCCTTCTTGCATTCCGCGATAAAGGCCTGCGCATCCGGGTTGGTTTCGGCCACACCGGCAGCCAGCGGATGATCAGCGGCAACGGCCACGAAACTGGCCCCGAAGATCGTATCCGGCCGGGTGGTATAGACTTCGAGTTGCTGCCCGTTGGAAAGGGTGAAGGCAAACTGCAGGCCGGTGCTCTTGCCGATCCAGTTTTCCTGCATCAGGCGGACCTTTTCCGGCCAGCCATCGAGAGTGTCCAGCCCATCGAGCAGGTCCTGCGCAAACTCGGTGATCTTGAGGAACCACTGGTTGAGCTTGCGCTTCTCGACCAGCGCGCCCGAACGCCAGCCGCGCCCGTCCACCACCTGCTCGTTCGCCAGCACCGTCTGGTCCACCGGATCCCAGTTCACTGCGCTTTCGCGGCGATAGACCAAGCCGTTGTTGTACATGTCGATGAAAAGCGCCTGCTCCTTCCCGTAATATTCGGGATCGCAGGTCGCCAGCTCACGGCTCCAGTCGAGCGCGAAGCCCAGCTGCTTGAGCTGGCCCTTCATCGTGGCGATGTTTTCATAGGTCCAGCCTGCCGGATGGACGCCCTTTTCCATCGCCGCGTTTTCCGCCGGCATGCCGAAGGCGTCCCAGCCCATCGGATGGAGCACTTCGTACCCGCGCATTGTCTTGTAGCGCGCCAGCACGTCACCCATGGTGTAGTTGCGCACGTGCCCGATATGGATGCGGCCCGAGGGGTACGGGAACATCTCCAGCACATAGCTCTTGGGCTTGTCGCTGGTGCTGTCTGCCTCGAAACAGCGCGCCTTCTCCCAGGCCTGCTGCCAACGGCTATCGGCCTGCCCGGCATCGAACCGGACATCGAATCGCGAATCACTCATGGAATTGGTCCCGTGCGGAGTGCGGATCAGCTGATGGCGGAACGGCGCAGGTCGCGTGCCTTGGTGAGAATGATGTTCTCAAGCCGCTGCACGGTGGAAGCCTGCACCGGTGCTTCGATCCAGACGTTGTTCTGCAAAACCTGGCGGCTGGCAGCGACGCGCAGCGCATCTGCGCGCAGGTCCTGATCGAGGATCGAGACCGAGACCTTCACCCGCTCACCCGGAGTTTCGGGATTGGCGTACCAGTCCGTCACGATCACGCCGCCGGCGCTGTCTGCCTGCGTCAGCGGCATGAAGGACAGCGTCTCGAGGCTGGCGCGCCAGAGATAGGAGTTTACGCCAATATTGGTGATCTGCGCCGCGGCAAGGTCTGCCTGCGGACGCTCATCGCCGCCACCGCAAGCCGAAACGCCCAGTGCCAGCGTACCCAGCAGCAATCCCCGCACCGGGCCCCGCCCGATGCGCGAAAGAGAAGTCTTGCCGGTGGAAACCATGCGGATCTTGGAAAATGCCATTATCGGTCCTGTGTTCATTCTGGGCGGTACACTAAGGCACCCGAAGCGCCTCTATAACCCGCCTGTGCCTCGCGGCAAGGTGGTGCGGTTGCTCACCCACTACTGCACGTCGTGGCAGTGAATGCGTGCTGAACCTGTGACCACACCTGTGGATGCCGCGCAACACATTGCAAAAACAGCCATCTGCTCAACCGTCGCTCTGGCAAATTCGATACTGCAGGTCTAATGTCCCGAGTCGGAGGAGTTGAAGGGAGTCCTGAGTCGATCAGCGATCGTTCAGGATTGTCGATGCATCTTCCGGCTGGTTTGGGCACGGATGAAAGCGTTCTTTACGTGAGCACGAAGGCACATAGCACGAAGAAGGGCCGTCTGGCCGCAGGCATTGCCTGCGCGTCGCTGGTTCTTGCCGTGCCGACTGCCAGCCTTGCCGTGAACCTGATCGAGAACGGCTCTGCAGCCTCTGCACTGGACAGCTTCGCCACGTTCACACCCGCAGCCGCTGATCCGCGCATGATGGAACTGGTGGAGGCGCGCAAGGGCGAGGCCCGCATGATGCGCTTCACACCCGCTGGCGCCAAGGGCGTGCAGGATCGCTCGGTCACCGTGGCCGTGCGCGTTGATGATGAGGCAGCGCAGGCCATCTCGGTACGCAATGCCATTGCCACTGCGCGCGAGCCTGCCGCCGTTGCCGAACCGCGCATCGCCGCCACCCGCTACAATCTTGGCTTGGCTCGCGGTTATCGCAGCTTTGCCGAAGCGCCTGCTGCGCTCTCGCAGTCGCTCAGCACCGCGGCGATCCCGGACCTCAGGGAATTCGAACCTTCACCCGGCGTTCGCGAAGAGCCGAGCCGCTTTGCCGCACGCATCGCGCTGGATGAAGAGAAGCCCGCAGCAGCCGCCGCACCGCAATCGCTCGATTCGCTGGGTGACCAGTCGCTCGATGTTGTCGGCAGCTATCGCCTGACCAACAATCTCGATGTGACCGCCGGTGTCCGCTACCAGCAGGACCGTGATCGCAGGCATGCCCTGCCCAATCTCGAGCAGCAGGACAGCCAGGCCGTCTATATCGGCACACAGTTCCGCTTCTGATCTGTTCTGGCAGTCAGGCTCCAAGCAAACCTCGCTTCGGCGGGGTTTTTCTTTGCCCGCTGTCATACGCGTGCCTTATGCTCGGTCAATCGCCCGGGCTTTGATTCGAAAGGGACAGGATATGGCACGCGTCGCAATTGTTACTGGTGGTACACGAGGCATTGGCAGGGCGATCTGCGAATCGCTGCAGAAGGACGGGTTCACAGTCGTCGCCAACTATGCCGGCAATGAAGAGAAGGCCCGCGCCTTCACTGACGAGACCGGCATCCCCGCTTACAAGTGGAACGTCGGCGATCACGAGGAGTGTCTCGCCGGTTGCGCCAAGGTGGCCGAGGAAGTTGGCCCTATCGATGTGGTGGTCAATAACGCCGGTATCACGCGTGACGGCACGCTGATGAAGATGAGCTACGATGACTGGACCGATGTCCTGCGCATCAACCTCGGCGGCTGTTTCAACATGGCCAAGGCCACCTTCCCGCATATGCGCGACCAGAAGTGGGGCCGCATCATCAACATCGGCTCCATCAACGGCCAGGCGGGGCAATATGGCCAGGTCAACTATGCTGCTGCCAAGAGCGGCATACACGGTTTCACCAAGGCGCTGGCACAGGAAGGCGCGCGTGCAGGTATTACCGTGAACGCGATCGCGCCGGGCTATATCGATACCGACATGGTTGCTGCCGTGCCGGAGAACGTGCTGGAAAAGATCGTCGCCCGCATCCCGGTGGGCCGCCTTGGCCATGCCGAGGAAATCGCCCGCGGCGTCAGCTTCCTTGCTTCGGAGGACGGCGGCTTCGTCACCGGTTCGACGCTGTCGATCAACGGCGGCCAGCACATGTATTGATGCCTTGGCTGCGCCTCGGTTTATCCGGGGTTGCACCGGTGGAGCCCCACCCACATCCGGGTTTCAGATGCGAGCTGGCGTTTGTGTCGGAAGACCGGCTTTGCAGTGTTGTTTCTTGAACCGGATTGCAGCAATCGTAAGCGAAGCATGAGCGACATCTACCATCCGCCGCGCAAGCATTCGGTCGAAATTGCCGGACACAAGACCTCGATCAGTCTCGAGCCGCTGTTCTGGGACATGCTCAATGCGCGCGCACAGGAAGAAGGCGTGCCTTTGAACGCGCTGATCGCGCGCATCGATGCCGAGCGGATCCTCGCTGACACTCCGCCGGGCCTGGCCAGCGCGATCCGCGTGTGGCTGGTGGCGCAAATGATTGATTGGAATGAGACGGACGCGTGACAATGGGCATTGCCCGCCTCCTGCGTTCTGCCTAGACCTTGGTCATGAGCGACACAAAACCGATCCGCAAAGCCGTGTTCCCCGTTGCCGGGCTCGGCACCCGCTTCCTTCCCGCGACCAAGGCCATTCCCAAGGAATTGCTACCGATCGTCGATCGTCCGCTGATCCAGTATGCGGTGGACGAGGCGCGCGAGGCAGGGATCGAGCAGATGATCTTCGTCACCGGCCGCGGCAAGACTGCCATTGTCGAACATTTCGACGTCGCTTACGAGCTTGAAACCACCATGTCAGAGCGCGGCAAGTCGCTCGGCGTGCTTGAACCCACCCGCGCTACGCCGGGCGATATCATCACCGTGCGCCAGCAAGTGCCGATGGGTCTTGGCCATGCGATCTGGTGCGCCCGCGCCATCGTGGGGGACGAGCCCTTTGCCATCATGCTGCCGGACGAGCTGATGGTCGGCGCACCGGGCCATGGCTGCATGAAGCAGATGGTCGACGCCTATAATGAAGTCGGCGGCAACCTCATCTCGGTGCTCGAAGTGCCGGAGGACGAAGTCTCCAGCTATGGCGTGATCGATCCTGGCGCGGAGAGCGGCGCGCTGACCGAGGTGAAAGGCCTGGTGGAAAAGCCGCCGGTCGATCAGGCCCCGTCCAACAAGATCATCTCCGGACGTTACATCCTGCAGCCCGAAGTGATGCGTACGCTGGAAACGCAGGGCAAGGGTGCGGGCGGCGAGATCCAGCTGACAGACGCCATGGCCCGGATGATCGGCAAGCAGCCGTTCCACGCCGTCACCTTTGACGGGCGCCGCTTCGATTGCGGGAGCAAGACCGGATTTGTCGAGGCCACGCTGGCACTTGCCCTTGAACGCGAGGACATGGGCAGCGAGGTTCGCGCCATTGCCGAAAGGCTGCTGCAGGGCTGATTGCCCGCCGCAACGCCAAACGCAGATACGAAAAAACCGGCAGTCACCCTGCCGGTTTTTTCATGTCCGCTATCGAAGCGGGCTTATTCTTCGGGGCCGCCCTGTGCGCCGGTGCCTTCGTCAAGCGAGGCATATTGCGGCGTCATGTAGGGGATGGGGTCCACGGCTTCGCCATCCACGCGCACTTCATAGTGCAGGTGCGGACCAGTGGAACGGCCGGTGGAACCGATATAGCCGATCAGGTCACCCTTGCGCACAGTGTCACCGGCGGAAACCGTATAGGACGAAAGGTGGGCATAGCGCGTTTGCAGCTCACCGCCGTGCTCGATCTGGACGTAGTTGCCATAGGATCCGAAATACTGCGCGCGGCCAACGCGGCCATCTGCGGTGGCGTAGACCGGCGTACCGCGCGGTGCGGCCAGGTCAACGCCGTTGTGCTGGCGGCGCTGGCGCAGGATCGGGTGGTTGCGCATGCCGTATCCGCTGGTCAGCTGCACACCTTCAACCGGCATCCGCGACGGCACCGAAACAGAGGAACGCGGAGCAGCAGCAATTTCACCATTCGCGGTGATGCGACCGCCATCATCAAGTGCTTCCCAGCTGGCGAACAGTTCGCCGAATTCCTCGTCAGCCATACCCGATGCGACTTCTGCATCATCGACAACGCTGGTGATCTGGGTGGAAGCAGCGCCTGCAGCATCCTTGGCAAGCGCGGGATTGGCCCCGAGGGCAAGTGCGGCGGCGACACCGATAGCAAACTTGGTGATCATGCGATCCCTTTGTCTTTTCCGGCGCAAATCCGCGCCTTTTTCGTTTCTCGCCGGACCCCAATACGCTCCTGAATGGAGCCTCCCGTCCGAATTGCGACTTTTTCGGAACCATGTCCGGTTTAGTCGATTACATGGCTACGGGCACAAAGGTTAATTAGGCAAGCGCCTCATACGCGTCGCGCGACAGACCGGCTGCAAGACGCGCCGAGTCGTTGAATGGTGGCTTCAAACTCCCCCTGAAGTGCCTCCTGACCAGCATTTTCCAGCAGTTTTCCGGGCTTTTGCCGCGTTTGCGGCAGATTTCGTCAAAATGGGTTGATCCGGCGCGCACGTGGCGGATTTCGTCGTCAAGGATTCGTTTGAGGATTTTTGCGCCGCCCTCATCGCCCTGCGCGCGCACCCTTTCGAGCGTTGCAGGCGTCACGTCCAGTCCCCTCGCCTCCAGAACCATCGGAACCACGGCCAGGCGTGCGGCGACGTCGCCTGCGGTATCCTGCGCCGCGCTCCACAGCCCGTCATGCGCGGGCAGATCGGTGTAACGCGCGCCCATCTGGCCCAATTTCCGCTCGATCAGCGCGAAATGCATCGCTTCGTCTGCGGCGACGGATAGGAAGTCGGCAATAAACGCCTCGCCCATCTCGCCGCCAAACCGCCCGACAATATCGAGCGCGAGGTCAATGGCGACGAATTCGATATGCGCCAGAGAATGCCACAGCGCGATCCGGTTGCGTTCCGATCCGCCGCGCCCGCGCTTGGGCATCTGGCCGGGATGGCGCAGTTCGAGGCGTTCCGGCCATGCCGGCCTGTCGGGCATGTCAGTGTTGAATGTGGACGGCAGCACGCCCTTGCGCCAATCACGCACCAGCTTTCGTGTCGCCATCACCTTGTCGCGTGGTTCCGGCGTCAGCAGGGCATCGCGAATCGCGGTCGACAGATCGGCCATCGGCTTGCCCGGCCCTCAGAGGGCCTTTGCCGCTTCCAACACCTCGGCCGCGTGCCCCTTGACCTTCACCTTGCGCCAGACCTGCGCGATCTTTCCTTCCGCATCGACGAGGAAGGTAGAGCGCTCCATGCCCATGTAGGTGCGGCCATACATCGATTTTTCCACCCAGATGCCCAGCGCATCGGCCAGGCCATCTTCTTCCGGATCGGTGGCGAGCGGAGCCTTGAGGTCGTGCTTGGCAATGAAGTTCTGGTGCTTCTTCGCCGAATCCTTGCTGATCCCCAGCAGGCTGGTGCCAGCCGCTTCGAATTCGCCCGCCAGCGCGGAGAAATCGATGTTCTCGGTGGTGCAACCCGGTGTGTTGTCCTTGGGATAGAAGAACAGCACCAGCTTGCCGCCCTTGAAATCGGACGGTTTCACGCGGCCGCCATCGGGCGTTTCCATGGCTACGTCGGGAACCATATCTCCAACATCGGGGCGGGTGCTCATCAGTCTGTCTCCAGTTTCTCGTCAAAATGGCGCTGCCATTGTGCGGCGACTGCCGCGCGCGATTGCGCCAGCTGTTCCAGCAATGCGTCGATATCGCTTTGGCCACATGCCCGTGCCAGCGCAATACGGGCGCCGGGCGGTGGTAGCTCCCCGTCGGGGGCGAGCAGACGGGCAGCGATCAATAGCCGGGCCAGGTTGGAAAAATGCACGGTGAAATCATCCGGCAGGAAACCTGCTTCGGCCAGCTCACCGATCGCGCGCTCGATCTGCGGGGTGAAGGCGATGTTCTCGCGCAATTGCAGGAAATGGACGAGGAACTCGCAATCCACCAGCCCGCCGCGCATCAGCTTCACATCGAGCGGGCCCTTGGGCGCTTTGTGCTTGGCCATCTCCTCGCGCATCTTGAGCACGTCAGCCTTGAGCGTTTCCGGATTGCGCGGTGTGGCGAGCACGTCGCAAATCAGCTGCTGCAATTTTTCGCGCGCCTTGGGCGAGCCGTAGATCGGCCGTGCGCGGCACAGCGCCATATGCTCCCACGTCCAGGCGGCCTCGCGCTGGTACTGCGCGAAGCTGTCCACGCTCACGGCGAGGGGGCCCTGGTTGCCTTGCGGGCGCAGGCGCGTGTCGATCTCGTATAGCGCACCCTCGGCGGTGGGCACGCTCATCGCTGCAGTGACGCGGGTGGCGAGGCGGTTGAAATAGAGCGATGTGGTGAGCGGGCGCTGGCCGTCGGATTCAGAGCCGATCGCGCCGTCGAAGAGATAGACCACGTCTAGATCGGACGCATGGGTGAGCGCGCCGCCGCCCAGACGCCCGAGGCCGAGGACCAGCAATTCGCCGCCTTCGATGCGGCCATGCTTGCTCTCGAATTCCTCGAGGGCAGCGTTGGCAGCGACCTCCAGCGCCGCTTCTGCCACCCGGCACGAACCTTCGGCAATATCGAGCGGATCCTGCCGGCCTTCGACCAGTTGCACGCCAAGCGCGAACCGCTCGTCGCCCACCACCTGCCGGATATGATCGAGGCGGGTCTCGTACATGTCGTCCTCGCACGCTGCCATGCGCGCGGCGAGGGTCGCGACATCCTCGGGCAGGTCGAAGGCCGAGGAATCGATCAGCGCATCGAGCAAGTCCGCCCGCCGCGCGAGCGCGTCAGCCAGCGGCGGGGCGAGCGTAAGGATGCGCAGCACCTGTCCCAACAGGCCGGGGCGCTGCTCGAAAAGGCGAAAGAGGTTAATGGCCGTTGGCAAACGTGCCAGAAGAGTTTCCCATCTTGCAGTGGCGCGGTCAGGATCGCTGGCATTGGACAGTGCTTCGCACAGGTCGGGCGCAATGGCATCGAAGGCGAGCTGCGCCTCATTTCCCCTCAGCGCGCGGATCGTCTCCTTCCAGTGCCGCGCCTTTTCGAGAAACTCTTCAGGCATGGGAGGCGCTTCACCTGCAGCGGAAACGCTTGACGATGTCTCATCATCACCCAGCAGGCTGTCGTAACGCTCGGCCACCGCGCCGCAGATATCCTGCAATTCGGCCAGCAGCGCAGCGCCATCGGCCAATCCGTCGAGCCGGGCCACATTGTCCAGCGCCTCGGGTTTCAGCGGCAAGGTGTGCGTCTGCTGGTCATTGACCATTTGCAGCCGGTGTTCGACCTGCCGCAGCCGGTCGTAAGCCTCGCCCAGTACGCGGGCGTCTTCCGCATCGACAATGCCCTCCGCTGCCAGCGCATCGAGCGCAGCACGCGTGCCCTTCTGGCGCAGCGAAGGCAGGCGCCCACCGTAAATGAGCTGGTGCGTCTGGGCGAAGAATTCGACTTCGCGGATGCCGCCGCGGCCTTTCTTCACATCGAAGCCGGGCGCAGGCACAGGCGGTCCGGAAAAGGCCTGCCGGATACGCGAGGTGAGGCGCCGGATTTCCTCGATCGCGGTGAAATCAAGGTTCCTGCGCCAGATAAACGGCCGCAACTGCTCGAGAAATGCCTCTCCCGCCCTGATATCGCCTCCGGCTGCGCGGGCCCGGATATAGGCAGCCCGTTCCCACGCCAGCGCCGAGGATTCGTAATGGCTCATCGCTGCGGAAAAGCTGATCGCCAGCGGGCTGACTTCCGATGCCGGACGCAGGCGCAGGTCCACGCGGAAGACATAGCCATCGCCCGTCTGGTGAGAGAGAAGTTCGACCAGCTGCCGGGCATAGCGTTGCGCTGCTTCCCCCGGCTCGTCCCGCTCGCGGCGCGGCAGGGTTTCGGGATCGAACAGCAGGATCGGGTCGATATCCGAACTGTAGTTGAGCTCGCCCGCACCCTGCTTGCCCAGCGCGATGGCCGCCATGCCCGCAGGCTGCGCATCCGGCACACGCCGGGTGATGACATGCGCAATGGCCTTGTCGAGCGCCCTGTCCGCGCAGGCCGAAAGCTCACCCGTCACTTTCAGCAGTGGATAGTGTCCTGCGAGATCGCCGATGCCGAGCCCCAGCGCCAGCGCCACCCGTTCACGCCGCAATTGCACGCCCAGCTCGTCATGTCCGGTCGCCAGCGCCGCCTCCAGCGCAGCATCCGCTTGTCCCTTGGCCAGCATGTCGGCCAGATCGGGAAAGCGCTGCATTGCAAGTGCAAGAAACGGCGAGTGATTGCGCGCACGTTCAAGGGCGTGTGTCCAGTCGGCTGTCATTCGCTGTAGGCCAATGAGAGTTTTGTCGCCTGTGCCAGAAGACGTTTGTCGCGCGTCCACAGTTTCGAACCTGAATTGTGACAGGATGCGATCAAATGGGCATCAACCCATCCGATTCCAGCGCCAGCGAGCTCATGTTCGTACGCGAAATCAAGGACACCGTCACTATCGAGGCACTCTGCCTGAGGCAGCAGAAAGAGCATCTGACGAAGCTTCATCGGGTCGGGAGAGTTCCCCAGCAAGAGCTCCCCCGAAACGAAGGGATGCTGGACGACCTCCGACCTTGCGAGAAGCGCGACAAGTTTCGTTTCAATGCACCTGAAGTGATCGACCCAGACAGAGGTATCAACGAGGATCACGCCGGCCGACGCCTGTCCGCAACGGAAAAGTCCGGCATTGTCCCGCCAAGGCCGCTCAGGAAATCTGCCGCGTGGCGTTGAATCAAGGCTTCGGCGGCCGCACGCTCCAATGCTGCCTGATCGGTAATTCCCGTCATCGCCGAGGCGCGCTTCCACAGGTCGTTCATCGCCAGTGAAGATGACTTTCGCCCCGCCCGCCTCTGGCGTTCAAATCGGACGAGCCCGTTCTGCTGGTCAATGTCCCGGGTTTCCCACCCGGCATTGATCCAGCCTCTGGCCTGGCTATGGTTCCCGCGATATTGATTGGCCCACCATGCACGATGTTCATGCGCGCTGCGGGGAAGCCGGAAACCGAGAATCTCTTCGATCTCAGAGAAAGTTGCATCCCAGGAGTCGACCTGCAATTCGCTCAAATGTTCTGCCAGAGGTTCATATTTACCCATTTCGCATCTCCTGTTGATACTATATTGAGTATATTCGAACTATGTCAAGGTACTATGTCATGCCCGCCGAATGGGCCGAGCAGGAATGGATCTGGATCGGCTTTCCCGCTGCGGCGGATTTGTGGGAGGATGACCTTGCGCCTGCGCAGGAGCAGGTAGCAGCCTTCGCCAATGCGATTGCCGAAACCGGCCAGCAGGTGCGGCTGGTTGTGCGTGACGAGGAAAGCGAGGCGGCGGCGCGGGCGCTGGCGCATCCCTCAATCATCTTCGAGCGACACCCCTATGGCGATATCTGGCTGCGCGACACCGGTCCGCTGGTGCTGCTCGACAGCGCAGGCAATCGCGCGGCGCAGCGTTTCGGCTTCAACGGCTGGGGCGGCAAGTATTTGCTCGAGGGTGACCAGGAAACCGGGGCTTCGATGGTCGCGGCAGGCCAGCTGGAGGATCGCGGCAAGGCCGACTGGGTGCTGGAAGGCGGCGCGGTGGACAGCGACGGCACGGGCCTCGTCGTGACCACAGAACAATGCCTGCTCAACGCCAACCGCAACCCCCAACTGTCCCGCGCGGAGATCGAGGAACGACTTGCCCGCGACCTCGGCTTTACCCGCATCCTGTGGCTTGAGGATGGCTTGCTCGGCGATCACACCGATGGCCATGTCGACAATCTCGCGCGCTTCGTTGCGCCGAACACGATCGCCATTCCCAAGGCCGTGCTCCCCGGCGATCCCAATGCCGCAACCTATGACGATGCCGCAAAGCGCGCCGCGGCATTCGGGCTGGACGTTGCGCGCATCCCTTCACCCGGCCTGATGGGTGAGGGCGATGATGTGGAACCTGCCAGCTACATGAATTTCGTGATCGCCAACGATGTGGTGGTGGTGCCGGTCTATGGCTCGGAGCAGGACGATGCCGCAGTCGCCGCCATCGGCGCGCTGTTCCCCACCCGCAAGGCGGTGGGCCTGATGGCGGATGCCGTGCTGACCGGCGGGGGCAGCTTCCACTGTTGCAGCCAGCACGTCCCCGCAGCAAGGAATTAACTTTTCGTTAGGAACTTGCGGCGCACAATGCGCGACATGAGCAAGGCCATCGCCCTTACCCGCCAGATTTCATTCGATTCGGTCGAAGCCGCGCGCTTCGCCATCGTTTCGCTGTGCGGTTGCAGCCTGATCGCTGCCGGCGCGGTCCTGCCTTTCTGATCCAGACCAGTCAGCAATCCCGCGCCTTCGGCTAGCTAGCCCTTCAGGTCTGGCGCCGTCGTTGTATCCTTCAACAGCGCCACCGCTTCATCGAGCGACAGGAATTGCTGCTGCTTTTCTCCCAGCGTGCGCAGCGCAACGGTGCCTTCCTCCGCCTCGCGCTTGCCGAGCACGAGGATGTAGGGAACCTTGGCGTGGCTGTGTTCGCGCACCTTGTAGTTGATCGACTCGTTGCGGAAATCGGTCTCCACGCGGATGCCGAGCGCGGCCAGCTTTGCTTCCACTTCCTTGGCATAGGGATCAGCATCGGAAACGATGGTAGCGACCACAGCCTGCACCGGCGCAAGCCATGCGGGCACTCGGCCAGCGAAGTGCTCGATCAGAATACCGATGAAGCGCTCGTATGAACCGAAGATCGCACGGTGGAGCATGACAGGGCGGTGCTTTTCGCCATCCTCGCCGACATAGGTTGCATCGAGGCGTTCGGGCAGGACACGGTCGGACTGGATCGTGCCCACCTGCCAGGTGCGACCGATGGCGTCAGTCAGGTGCCATTCGAGCTTGGGGGCATAGAAAGCGCCTTCGCCGGGCAGTTCTTCCCAACCGGATTCCTCGGTCGCCATGCCGGCGTCTTTCACCGCCTGGCGCAGCTCTTCCTCGGCCTTGTCCCAGTCCGCGTCAGAGCCAAACCGCTGTTCAGGGCGCAGGGCGAGCTTGATCTCGTAAGTGAAGCCGAAGTCCTTGTAGACCCGGTCCGCCAGTTCGCAGAAGGCGCGCACTTCGGCCACGATCTGGTCCTCGCGGCAGAAGATATGCGCATCGTCCTGCGTGAACTGGCGCACGCGCATCAGGCCGTGCAGCGCGCCATGCGGTTCGTTGCGGTGGCAGCAGCCGTTTTCATAAAGGCGCAGCGGCAAGTCGCGATACGACGTGATCCCCTGCTTGAATACCTGCACGTGCGCCGGACAGTTCATCGGCTTCAGCGCCATCCAGTCCGCATCATTGGACACGATGGGCCCGTCATCCTCGGTGTTGGGCACTTCATCCGGGATGACGAACATGTTCTCGCGATACTTGCCCCAGTGGCCCGATTTCTCCCACTGGCGCGCATCCATCACCTGCGGCGTCTTGATTTCCTGATAGCCCGCGCCGTCGATCGCGCGGCGCATATAGGCCTCCAGCTCGCGCCAGATCTTGTAGCCGTTGGGATGCCAGAAGACAGAGCCATGCGCCTCTTCCTGCAGGTGGAACAGATCCATCTCGCGGCCAAGCTTGCGGTGGTCGCGCTTGGCGGCCTCTTCCAGCCGCATGAGGTGCTCGTTGAGCTGCTTCTTGTTGAGCCAGCCGGTGCCGTAAATGCGCGTGAGCTGCGCATTCCTCTGGTCACCGCGCCAATAGGCCCCGGCGACGCGCATCAGCTTGAAGGCTTGCGGGTCAAGCTTGCCGGTGGAAGGCAGGTGCGGGCCGCGGCACATGTCGAGCCAGTCATCGCCTGACCAGTAAACCGTCAGCTCCTCGCCTTCGGGAAGTTCCTTTGCCCATTCAGCCTTGAAGGTTTCGCCATCCTTTTCCCACTTGGCGATCAGGTCCGCCCGGCTCCACGCCTCGCGCCGCAAAGGCTTGTCGGCCTTGATGATCTCGCG
This sequence comes from Alphaproteobacteria bacterium, assembly GCA_030431435.1. Taxonomy (GTDB): domain Bacteria; phylum Pseudomonadota; class Alphaproteobacteria; order Sphingomonadales; family Sphingomonadaceae; genus Alteraurantiacibacter. Next base: position 20,411 of record JAUIJI010000014.1, read on the forward strand.
CATCTTTTCCTCGATGGCAGGCAAATCATCCATGCCGAAAGGCTCGCGATTGGCAGGGGCCATCACGTCATAATAAAAGCCGTCGTCCGTGGCGGGACCGAAGGTGATCTGCGTGCCCGGCCACAAGGCCTGCACCGCTTCAGCGAGTACATGGGCATAATCGTGCCGCGCCAGCTCCAAGGCCTCTGCCTCATCCTTCGCCGTGACCAGCGCCAGCTCGGCATCGCCATCGAAAGGGCGGGTAAGATCGCGCAACTCGCCATCCACGCGCGCGGCAAGTGCCGCCTTGGCAAGGCCGGGGCCGATCGCAGCCGCGACATCGGCTGGCGTGGAGCCTTCGGGCATTTCGCGCACCGAACCATCGGGAAGGCTGATCTTCAACAACTCGCTCATCGAAACTCGCTCTCAAATTCACTTGGACGCGCCATGGCATAGTGCAGCGCGCACGCAAAGGGGCGGCGTCAGTCTGTCAGGCAGTTTCGGATGGAGGACGCCGCACCACCCGAAACCGGGTGGCGTCAGTCGCGTATCAGGCCACGACCAACCGCCCCCGGCAAGGCGGGGTGGTAGTGGTTGTGGTGGTAGCGCGCTTCTGCGTCATGATGTCAGCATATAGTGTGCCATTCTTCACAAGTCACTAACCACGTCATAAGCCCCTCTTGGCGCTGCGCGTCTCAAGGCCCATGTTGTCCGGCAATGGAAGAGATCGAAACACAGTTAACCGATGTTGGCGGCCGCCGCATCGCCTATCGGCATACTCCCGGCAGCGGCCCCGCCATCGTGTTCCTGCCGGGCTACATGTCCGACATGGCAGGCGGAAAGGCCACTGCCATTTTCGGCTGGTGCATGGCGGCAGGCCGCGAATGCCTGTTGCTTGATTATTCAGGCTGCGGCGAAAGCGACGGGGAGTTTGCCGATGGTACACTTACCCGCTGGTGCGAAGAAGTGGTCGCGCTCGTGCATGACAAGATCGGCAGTGACCGGGTGGTGATCACCGGTTCATCGATGGGCGGCTGGCTGATGCTGCTGGTGGCGCAGCAGATTTCCAAACCCGTCGCAGGCCTTGTGGGCATCGCCTCCGCGCCGGATTTCACCGACTGGGGCTATTCCGATGAACAGAAAGCCTCGCTCGCTGCTGGCAAGACGATCTATGAAGAGAGCGACTACGGCTATGATCCGATGCCCACCCACGCAGGCTTCTGGGCAGACGGGCAAGCGCAGTTGCAGCTGACAAGCGAAATCGCGCTCGATTGCCCGGTGCGGCTTCTGCACGGGCAGGAGGATGCGGACGTGCCTTGTGACACCTCGCTGCGCCTCGCTGCTGCCTTGCGTTCAGAAGATGTGCAGGTGACGCTGGTCAAGGGCGGGGACCACCGCCTTTCGCGCGACGGGGATATTTCCCTGCTGTTGCGAACGGTGGCCTCGCTCCACTAGACGGACTTTCACCAGACATGCCTGCATTTCTCGCCGCCTTGCTCATCCTTGCACAAGCCGCCGCGCCGCTGGCTCCCGCCACGCTGGAGCAGGACCGGCTGACTGCCTGCATGGACGAGGCGCGCAGCGATCCGGGCCAAGCGATCATCACCGCGAACGAATGGCTCGAAGGCCTTTCTGGCGCAGCCACCGCCTATCCGCAGCAATGCCTCGGCTTTGCTTACATGGGCCTGCTCCGCTGGAATGCGGCGCGGCAGGCTTTTGTCGAAGCGCGCAATGCGCGGCCCATCGATGACCGGCTGGAACGCGCGCGTCTGGGTGCCATGGCCGGAAACGCCGCCATTGCCGCCGAGGATTTCGTGCTCGCCCTGCCGCTGCTGCAAGCCGCGCAAACCGATGCGGGAGAGGCGGGTAACAACCGGCTCGCCGCGACCATTGCCACCGACATCGCCCGGGCACAGGTGAGCATGGGCGATCCATCAGAAGCCGCCGATGCGCTGGAACAGGCGCGCCAGCTTGACCCGCAGAGCGGCGAGATCTGGTTGCTGTCAGCCACGCTCGCCCGCCGGATGGACGATTTGCCCAGCGCGCAAAGCTGGATCGAAACCGCGGCAAGGCTTGACCCGCGCAATCTTTCCATCGGCGTCGAAGCAGGGGTGATTGCCGCGCTTGGCGGAAATTACGATGCCGCACGCAGCAGCTGGCTCTCGGTGATCGACACGGCGAGCGATTCTCCGCAAGCCGATGCCGCGCGGACCTACCTTGCCCAGATCGAAGAAGGGGTGCCAGACAGATGATCCCGCTCAGTGTCCTCGACCTCGTACCCATTCGCGAGGGAAGCGATGTATCCGGTGCGCTGGCTGAAGCGGGCGCGCTGGCAAAGGTTGCCGAAGAGGCGGGATACAAGCGTTTCTGGGTGGCAGAACACCACGCCAGCCCCGGCATTGCCGGCGGCGCGACATCGGTGGTGATTTCCCACATCGGCCATTGCACCTCGACCATCCGCATCGGTTCGGGCGGCATCATGCTGCCCAACCACAACCCATTTGTGATCGCTGAACAGTTCGGCGCGCTGGATGGCTTGTTCCCCGGCCGCGTGGATTTGGGCCTGGGCCGCGCGCCCGGAGCAGCGCCGATCCTGGGGCAGGCGCTGCGCAAGGATTTGTCGCGGGCGGCAGAGTATTTCCCGCAAGACGTGGTCGAACTGCGCGCCCTGTTCACCGGCGATATCGAGCTGCCGATCACCGCCACGCCGGGGCTGGGCGCCAAGGTGGAGATGTGGATGCTCGGCTCCAGCCTGTTCGGCGCGCAGCTCGCCGCAAGGCTGGGCATGCCCTATGCCTTCGCCAGCCATTTTGCGCCCGACCATCTCGACGCTGCGCTGTCCACCTATCGCGAGCAGTTCCGGCCGTCCGATTACCTCGACAAGCCGCATGTCATGGCGGCGATGACGGTGATCTGCGCAGACAGCGATGCCGAGGCAGAGCTGCTCGCCTCCTCGCAGGACCAGTCCTTCGTGCGCTTGCGCAGCGGCGATCCGGGCAAGCTTCCGCCGCCGGTACCCGGCTATCGCGAGAGCCTCGACATGTCGGCGCAGGGGATGCTGCAACGCATGGATGTGGCCCGCGCGGTCGGCTCGCCGGAGACGGTCAGGGCGAAGATCGCCAGCTTCGTCGAACGCACGCAGGCAGACGAAATCATCGTTTCTGGCGCGACATTCGATCCGCTGGCGCGGCAGGAATCGCTGCGCCTGACCATGTCGACCCTTGGTAGGTAAAATAGTTTCACCCATTACCAGTTTTCGGGTGCCATCTGCGTGCTGACAAGCTAGGGGTTGCAACCGGGAGTCGCCGGAACACCCGGCGGCGTCATGGATTTGACCTGTAGACCCAGGTCAAGGGAGAGGTCCGCACGATGGCGAAAGCCAAAGCCGCTTCAGCAAAGCAATCCGCCAAATCGCATATCGCCATCATCAAGGACCGCATCGCCGCCTCGATCCTGCCGGGTGAGACGGGGCTGGAGGGCAAGGCGCTGGAAGATGCGGCGGCTTACCTGCTCGAAGCCGCGCAACACCGCGATGACGGCAAGCCTTCGATCCTGATCAGCGCCACGACCGACGGCAAGCGGATCACCCGCATCGCCGTGGTCAATCGCGATGTGCCCTTCTTGGTCGATTCAATCTCGCGGGCGATTGCCGCGCAGGGGCTGACCGTGGACTTGCTGGTCCATCCGGTGCTGCCCGTCCGCCGCGATGCCAATTGGGACCTGGCTGACCTGCCCGTAGGCGAAGGATCGGGCGAGAAGCGCGAGAGCTTCATCTATATCGAGACCGACCGCGTGGACGCGAAACAACGCCGCGCGCTGGAAGCCGAACTGGTGCTGGCGATTGCCGATGTGCGCGCCGCCGTGGCCGACTGGCCCAAGATGCGCGACTTGATATCCGCCGATGCCGATCGGCTGTCCGATGCAGAAGGCGCGGCACTGCTGCGCTGGCTGGGCGGCGGCAAGATGACCCAGCTGGGCCATGTCACCCGCCACCGTGACGGCAAGCAGTCCGATCTTCTCGGAATATGCCGCAAGAGCGCGGGCGACATCCTCGCCGATGCCACCTGGGACCGCGCCTTTGCGTGGTTCGACGGGAAGGACGGCACGCCCGGTCGCGCACCGCTGGTGATCAAGGCCAACCGCCTCAGCCTGGTCCATCGCCGCGTGCCGCTGGACCTGTTCATCGTGCCGCTGTTCGAGGATGGGCGCGTCGCCGTCTTGTCGGCCCATGTCGGAATCTGGACCAGCGCGGCGCTGTCTGCCGCCCCCGCACAGGTGCCTGTGCTGCGCCAGCAACTTGCATCGATCATGGACCGGCTTGGTTTTTCGCCCGACAGCCACGATCACAAGGCGCTTGAACATGCGCTTTCCGTGCTGCCGCATGATCTCATCATCAGTTTCTCGGAAGAGGACAGCATGCGCGTCGCCACCAGCCTGATGGCGCTGGTGGACCGTCCGCGCCCCTGCGTCACCACCGTGGCCGCGCCGCTGGAACGCCATGTCTTCGCTTTTGTCTGGCTGCCGCGCGACATGCTCTCCACCACCGTCCGGCTGCAGATCCAGGAACTGCTGGAGGAAGGCACCGGAACGCGCACGCTCGACTGGAGCCTGATGGTCGAGGGCGGCAACCTCGCGCTGCTGCGCTATGTCCTTGATTCGCGGGACGGCAACAGCCCGAAGGCCGATGCGAAAGCGCTCGACGCGCGCTTGCAGGATTTACTGCGCGGCTGGACCGACGCGGTCGAATCCGCCCTTGCCGAAACCGAGGAACCCGCGCGCGCCGCAGCGCTGGCGATACGCCATGCGAACAGCTTTCCGCAGGCCTATCGCTCGGCCTATGGCCCCGCAGAAGCGGCGCGCGATATCGAGCGCCTGCGGCATCTTGTCCCCGACGAGGACCACCCGGCCCGCCGCGATGTGCGCCTCTATTACAACAAGACCGACGATCCCCAGACGCTGCGACTGAAGATCTACCAGGCGGGCGGATCACTGCCCTTGTCGGATGCCGTGCCGGCACTGGAAAACTTCGGCTTCCGCGTGCTGTCCGAAGTGCCCACCGAACTGGGCGGCGAGGACACAGGCACGATCCACGATTTCCTGCTGCGCATGCCGGTGGGTGAGGACAGCGCCCCGCTGATCGAGCGCGCCACCGCGATCGAGGATGCCATCTGCCTCGTGCTCAACCAGCGCGGCGAAGACGATGTCTTCAACCGACTCGTCATCGGCACCGCGCTTTCCGCGCAGGAGGCTGAATGGCTGCGCGCCTTCTATCGCTATCTCAGGCAAGCCAACATCGCCTTCACCATCTATTCGGTGGTCGATGCGCTGGCCGCGGCGCCCGATGTCACGCGCGCGTTGATAAAGCTGTTCCGCGTCTCGCATGATCCCGCTTTCAAGGGAGACCGGGCCAAGGCAAGCGAGGAGGCAGAGGATGCGATCCGTTCCGGTCTCGCATCGGTCAACGCCATCAATGATGACCGTATCCTGCGGCTCTACTGGCAAACCATCAGCGCGGTGTTGCGGACCAATGTGTTTGCGCCCGCGGCGAAGGAAGCGCTCGCCTTCAAGATCGATTCCTCGCTCGTACCCGGCTTGCCCAAGCCCGTGCCATGGCGCGAGGTGTTCGTCTATTCGCGGCGGGTCGAGGGCATCCACCTGCGCGCCGGCCCGGTGGCGCGCGGCGGCATCCGCTGGTCGGACCGGCGCGACGATTTCCGCACAGAGGTGCTCGGCCTGATGAAGGCCCAGCGGGTGAAGAATGCGGTGATCGTGCCGACCGGCGCGAAAGGCGGCTTCTACCCCAAGCAATTGCCCAGCCCCGCGCTCGACCGTGACGCGTGGTTCAACGAAGGGCGCGAGAGCTACAAGGTCTATATCCGCAGCCTGCTGTCGATCACCGACAATATCGTCGATGACAAGGTCGTCCACCCTGAAGGCGTCGTGATCCATGACGGCGAGGACCCCTATTTCGTGGTCGCCGCGGACAAGGGCACGGCGAGTTTTTCGGACACCGCCAATGCGCTGGCCATGGAACGCGATTTCTGGCTCGGCGACGCCTTCGCCAGCGGCGGCTCCAACGGCTATGACCACAAGGGCATGGGCATCACCGCGCGTGGTGCGTGGATTTCTGTCCAGCGCCACTTCCTGGAAATGGGCGTGGACGTGCAGAAGGAACCGGTGCGCGTTGTCGGCTGCGGCGACATGTCGGGCGACGTGTTTGGCAACGGCATGCTGCTGTCGAAAGCGATCAAGCTGGTCGCTGCATTCGACCACCGGCACATCTTCATCGATCCAGACCCTGATCCTGCCGCCAGCTGGAGGGAGAGGAAACGCCTGTTCGACAAGCCGCGCTCAAGCTGGGAAGACTACAATGCCGAGCTGATTTCCAAGGGCGGCGGCGTGTTCCCGCGCAGCCAGAAACGCATCCCCTTGTCCAGGGCGGCGCAAAAGGCGCTGGGCATCGAGGCAAGCGAACTCGACCCAGAAAGCCTGATCTCCGCCATCCTGAAGAGCCCCGCCGACCTGATCTGGTTCGGCGGAATCGGCACCTACATCAAGGCCGTAGCGCAGACCAACCCGCAGGTGGGCGATCCCGCCAATGACGGACTGCGGGTAAACGCCTCCGAAGTGCGCGCGAAGGTAATCGGCGAAGGCGCCAATCTGGGTGTGACGCAAGCCGGTCGCATCGAATTTGCCATGAACGGCGGGCGCATAAACACCGATTTCATCGACAATTCGGCGGGCGTCGATTGTTCGGACAATGAAGTGAACATCAAGATCGCCCTCACTGCCGTGCGCAAGGCCGGGCGGCTGTCCGAAGCAAAGCGCAACGCATTGCTGGTCGACATGACAGACGAGGTTGCCGAACTGGTATTGGAGGACAACCGCCTGCAGGCGCTCGCGCTGTCGATCGCCGAAGCCGGGGGGGCGCCGTCCATGGGCGCGCAAATCCGCCTGATCGAACTGCTCGAGGAAATGGGAGAGCTCGACCGCAGGACAGAAGGCCTGCCGCCGAGCGAGGCGCTCAAGCGTCGTGCGGCCGAAGGCCAGGGCCTCACCCGCCCTGAACTTGCCGTCCTGCTTTCGAGCAGCAAGCTGGTGCTGCAGGACGCGATCGAGGACAGCCCGCTTGCAGATGATCCCTGCGCCGATGCGCTGGTGCTGGGCGACTTCCCGCCACAATTGCAGGAGAAATACCGCAAGGCCCTGCTCGACCACCGCCTGCGCAACGAGATCGTCGGTACCGTGGTCGCCAACCGCATGGTCAACCGCATGGGCCTGGTCCATCCCTTCGAGCTGGCGGAAGAGGAAGGCGTCGGCCTGGACCGGATCGGCTGTGCCTTCGTTTCGGCCTGCAACCTGCTGGATATGGATGCCCTGTGGGACGAGATCGACGCGGCAAAGCTGCCGGAAGAAGCCCGCCTTATGCTGTTCAACAAGGCCGCCACGGCGCTGCGCAGCCACATGGCCGATCTGCTGCGCGCAGGAGGGTGCGGCGAATCGCCTTCCCATTTGCAACGGGCCATCGCCCCGCTGGTTGCCGAGCTGGGTGACGATTCGGAAAAGAAGCTTGCCGACGAGGCACGCAATCACGTTGGCGCCATCAAGTCCGAGCTGGTGGCCGCAGGTGCTCCCGATGCGCTGGCCCGCAAGGTGTGTCGCCTCTACGCAATGGATGGCGCGATCGGCCTTGCCCTGCTCGCGCGCGACAGCAAGGTCGCGCTTTCCGAACTGGTGAAGAGCTTTGTCGAACTGGGCGCGATGCTGGGCCTCGACTGGGCGCAGGCGCAGGCTTCGGTGATGACCCCGTCCGACCCCTGGGAACGCCTGCTCGTGTCAGGCCTTGCCCGCGATTTCCAGCAGATGCGGCTCGACTTCCTGCGCGGGCTTGCCGCAGGATCGCGGGCGAAATCGGGTATTGCAGAGCGCGTATCCGATTGGGCGGAGAGCAACCAGGGGGGCATCGGGCATTTCCGCGCCGTCGTTTCAAGGGCCCAGGCCAGCAGCCCCGTTGCCGCTGCCGCGCTCGCGCAAATTGCCAGCCAGGCGCGCAACCTGCTGCAGGCGTAACTGACCGCTCGCCGCTTGACCTCGCGCCCGATAACGGCAAACCCCGTGCTCATGGAGAGTGGAGACGTCTTGATCGTCGGCACCGGGCATGGCGGCACGCAAGCCGCAATCGCCCTGCGCCAGAACGGGTTTGAAGGCTCGATCCTGCTGGTCGGGCGTGACAGTTCCCCCCCGCATGAACGCCCCCCGTTGTCAAAGGACTACCTTTCCGGAGAGAAGAGCGAGGACCGGCTGCTGGCCCGGCCCGAGAGCTTCTGGGCAGAGAAGAATATCGACCTGCTGCTGGCCACGGTGGTCACGCGGATCGATCCGCTGGCGAAGGAAGTGACGCTCGCCGGCTTTGGCGCTGTGCGATACGGAACGCTGATCTGGGCTGCCGGCGGCGATGCGCGGCGGCTCGATTGTCCCGGTGCGCATCTCAACGGCATCCACGCCATCCGCCATCAGCGCGATCTTGACGGGGTGAAGGATGACCTAAAGGGCGGAGCGAAACGCATCGTCGTAGTCGGCGGCGGCTATGTCGGCCTCGAAGCGGCAGCGGCTCTGGTCGAAATGGATTGCAAGGTGACGCTGGTGGAAGCGCAGGACCGGGTGCTCGCCAATGTCGCAGGCGAGGAGCTGTCCCGTTTCTTCGAAGCCGAACACCAGCGGCGCGGTGTCGATTTCCGCCTCGAAACCGAGGTTGAAAGCGTAATTGGCGATGGTGACCACGTGCTCGCGGTCAAGCTCACCAATGGCGAGGAAGTGCCGTGTGACATGGTCGTGGTGGGCATCGGTATCGTGCCTGCCGTGGGCGCGCTGATCGCAGCAGGGGCTGCCGGGGCCGATGGTGTCGACGTTGACGAATATTGCCGCACCAGCCTTGACGATGTCTATGCCGTGGGAGACTGCGCAGCCCACGCCAACCCCTATGCCGATGGTGCCGTTATCCGCCTGGAAACGGTGCAGAACGCCAATGACATGGCAACCACAGCCGCCAAGGCGATCTGCGGGCAAGGCGATCCTTACAATGCCATGCCATGGTTCTGGTCCAACCAGTATGACATCCGCCTGCAGTCTGCAGGGTTGAGCATGGGCCACGACCAGACTGTTTTGCGCGGCGATCCGGCGTCGCGCAGCTTTTCCGTCGTCTACCTCAAGGATGGCAAGGTCATCGCGGTCGATGCGATCAACCGTACGAAGGATTATGCGCAGGGCCAGAAGCTGATCAAGGAACGGCGCGAGGTCGATCCGGACAAGCTCGCCGATACCGAGATCCCGCTGAAGGAAATGCGTTAGGCCGCCACTTCCGCCAGGTGCTGAAGCGATAAAATAACCGGTCGGTTAACCATAGTCGCATCTGTTCGTGTTCACGCTTGGGCTTTATCGCAGGGCGCATGGACAATGCGACAGGCAAGCAGCAGGAACCCGCGATCATGGCACGCGGGCTGGTGAAGCGGTTTGACGAGACGCTGGCGGTCGATGGCGTGGACATCACCGCGCGCAGGGGTTCGATCACCGGAATCCTTGGCCCCAATGGCGCGGGCAAGACCACGACATTGCGCATGTTGCTGGGGATCATCGACCCGGACGAGGGAAACCGCAGCGTGCTGGGGCATGCGGACCCCAAGGACGTTGCTCGGCTGATCGGTTACCTGCCTGAAGAGCGCGGCCTTTACCCTGCAATGAAGGCGATCGAGGCAATTGCCTTCATGGGCGCGCTGCGTGGCCTGCCCCTGGCCGAAGGCCGCCGCCGCGGGCGCGAGCTGCTCGAACAATACGGGCTGGAACACGCGGCGGAGCGGCAGATCCGCAAGCTTTCCAAGGGCATGGCGCAGATCGTCCAGCTGCTCGGCACGCTGGTGCATGAGCCGCAACTGGTCGTATTCGACGAGCCCTTCTCAGGCCTTGACGCGATAAACCAGGGCAAGCTCGAAGTGCTGATCCGCAGCCTTGCCGACAGGGGCGTGACGGTGATCTTCTCCACCCACGTCATCGCCCATGCCGAGCGGCTGTGCGAAAGCATCGCCATCATCGCAGGCGGCAAGGTGCCCTTTGCCGGGCGCGTGGACGAGGCGCGCGACCGCATTCCGGCGCAGGTCCGCCTCGAAACCAGCGACAGTGACGGGCCCTGGCGCGCGGCCCTTCCCGAAGCCACCCGCCGCGTGGGCCAGTTCTGGTATTTCCCGCTGCCCGAAACGGGGATCGAGCCCCTGCTGCGCGCGCTGATTGACGGTGAAGCGGGTATCCAGTCGCTCAGTATCGAACGCGCGGGCCTGCATGATGCCTTCGTCGCGATTGCCGGCGAGGCGGCTGCCGCAGACATGGTCACCACTCCCGAACGGGAGGACGCGTGATGGACGCAATCAGCAAACAAGCGGGCCGCCTGTCGTTGTGGCAAGCCGCCTTCGTCGTGGCCCGGCGCGATTTTCTTGCCATCCTGTTCAGCCGCGCTTTCATCTTCTTCCTGCTTGGCCCGCTCTTTCCCATCGTGGTCGGTGCGCTGGCGGGCGGGATCGGCGCGCAGGTGCAGAGCGAGGCGCTCTCTGCCGATGTAGGCATCGCCATGCCCGCCGAGGATCTCGACGCCATGATGCAGGCCCGCGATGAGCTTGCCGCGAGGATCGGCCCGGCCATTCCCCCCTTCGTGGAACTGGAGCGGCTGGAGGAGGGCGAGGCGTTCGATCCCGTCGCCGTGCTCGAAGGGCGCGAAGGGCGCCTCGCCGCCGTGGTCACCGGCACGCTGGAAGAACCGCACCTGACCGCGCCGGAAGCCAATATCGGGCGCTGGAGCGGCACCATCTCCATGATCGCCGCCACCGCTACCCGCAGCGAAGCGACGAGTTACCCGACCGTTGAGAGCACCACAGTGGCCACCAGTGGCGCGCGCGAGAACCGCGGGCGCTACCAGACCGCGCAAAGCGGCATGGTGCTGCTGTTCCTGCTCATCATGCTGCTGGCAGGCATGGTGCTGTCCAATCTGGTGGAGGAGAAGGGCAACAAGATCATCGAGATCCTGGCCGCGGCCATCCCGATGGACGCGGTCTTCATGGGCAAGCTCTTTGCCATGCTGGCCATTTCCGCCATCGGCATAGCGGTGTGGGGCGCGGCGGGAGCGACGATCCTGACGCTGGGCGGCAGGTCGCTGTCGGAATTCGCCAATCCGGGCGTGGGCTGGCCCCTGTTCTTCACCTTCGGGGCGATCTACTTCGCCATGGGCTACCTGCTTTTGGGATCGATCTTCCTTACCATCGGTTCCATGGCTGCAACGGTGCGCGAAGTGCAGACGCTGAACATGCCCGTTACCATGGCGCAGGTGCTGGTGTTCTTTTTTGCCAGCCTTGCCGTAACCATGACGGGTACATGGATCGAATTTGCAGCGATGGCCTTTCCACTGAGCTCGCCCTTCGCCATGCTGGCAAGGGCGGCGGTGGACGAGGCGATCTGGCCGCACCTCGTGGCCCTGGCCTGGCAGGCGCTGTGCGTGGCGGTGTTCATCCGCGTGGGATCGACACTGTTCCGCAAGAAGGTGCTGAAATCCGGGCCGCAAGGCGCGAGCACGAAAAAGAGAAGGCTGTTCAGCTTCGCTTCGGGGAAGAACAGCTAGGAAGAGAGCTGTTATGACTGAAAAGCAGATCAACCGCCGCAAGGCTCTTGGCTGGCTCGCCATCGGCGTGGCCATGCCTGCCGTCACTGCCTGCGGGTCGCCCGCCAGCGCGCAAGGCAATTTCCGCGTCAACTATTCCGAGGATGAATGGCGCCGCCGCCTGACCGCCGCCGAGTTCCGCATCCTGCGCGAAGAAGGCACCGAGCGCGCCTTCACCTCACCTTTGAATGACGAGAAGCGTGACGGCACCTTCGTCTGCGCGGGCTGCGGCAACGAGCTTTATTCTTCAGACACGAAATATGACAGCCGCACAGGCTGGCCCAGCTTCTGGCGCGCGATAGACAGCGGTGCAGTTGGCTATTCGACGGACTACAAGCTCGGCTATCCGCGCCGCGAGGTGCATTGCGCCGATTGCGGCGGGCATTTGGGCCATGTCTTCGATGACGGGCCGCCGCCCACCGGCAAGCGCCACTGCATCAACGGCATTGCGCTGGATTTCCGCCCCGCCTGATACGCAGCCTCAGCGCGGGCGATAGACCCGCAACGCGCCCTCGGTGAAACCCTCGACCGGCTCCAGCCAGTCCGGCACGTCGCCTGAGAGCAGGCTGTCCGCCAGGTTGCCTTCAGCCACGCTCTGATAGAGCACAAGATCGTCCTTCAGCGCGCAAGTGGCGAGATAGTCCGCATTGTTCCGCATGACGATTTCGCGCGCTTCGCCGGGTGCGGCAATGAAGGCCCGGATCACCTCGCCCATGGCCCGGTCATTGCGGTGATAGCTGGCCGCCAGGATGGTGTGATCGCTCCTGAGCAGAACCTCCGGCCCCATGTCGAGCGTGGTGAACACCAGCCCCGGTTCCAGCGCAGCAAGGCGCGAAACGTCGCATTCGGGCATTTCGCCTGTCGTCGCGGCGATGTTGGCAGCCGCTGCATCGCCTGCGCTCTGCGAGGGGCTGAACTTGCCCGCCACGGCGCTGACAATCGCTGGCGTCACCAGCGCAAGACAGGCCAGCGTCGCGGCAATACGGGCCAGCGAGCCTTCGAGCGCTCGCGCGCGCGGCATGTAATGCTGCAGCAGCACGGCGGCAAAGGGCAGCGCCAGCAATTGCGCAAAGATCGTCGCCCGCATCACCAGCAGCGAATAGAGGCAAGCGAGCAGGCCGATCAGCGCCACGACATCTGCCGCGCGGATACGGACGTCACCTGCGATTTCGGGCATATGCTTGCGCGCAGTCCACCAGCCGAAACCGAGTACCGCCAGCACCCACACTTGCGTGACAGCGGTGGAGAGCTTCTGCTGCCAGATCGGCAGGCCTTCGTTGATGGAGGAATACCAGTACTGGTGCACCAGCGGGTCCAGCTGCGCCATCGGATTGGTCGCGCAAGTGCCGAGGCTCCACAAGGCAAGCGGAACGCAGACCACCGGCAGCGCGAACAGCGCGGCGAGGCGGCCATTGGGGTTGGCCTGTGCAGGCAGCAAGGGGATTACCATCGCGACAACGGCAGCTCCGGCAAAGGCGAGCATGTGGCCGGGGGCGAGGATGTCGCAAAAGGGCAGCGCGAACTCGCTCGCCGGGCGCGTCGCGTAAGAGAAGGCAGGCGCGAAGATGGCAAGGCCAGCGAGCATGAACTTCAGCCGCTGGTCGCCCTCGCGCCAGTAAAGCAGGCCAAATGTACCAGCCACGGCAGCGATCAGCGGCAGGGCTTCCAGTGAAATCGCGATCCACGCCGCGCAGAGCACGCCGGCAATTGCAGCGGCCACATTCGAACGGCGCAGCAGCAGCGCCACCGCCCACAGGCCCAGCACAACCTGCGGCCCGTGATGGTCGATCCGCATCGGCATGAACTGCGTCACCACCAGCGGATAGAATGTCAGCGTGGCAAGCCCTGCCAGCATGGCGAAGGGATGCAGGCCCATGCGCTGCATGATCGCGCGCAAGGCAAACAGCGCAGCGAGAAGCCACAGCAGCGGGACCAGCGCCATCGCCCACTTCTCGCCCAGCAGCATGAAGCCCAAAGCAAGCGGGATATCGACCAGCCGTGACCAGTGCATGCTGGCGCCCGTTGGCGGGTCTACGCGATATTGCGTGACATCGAACCAGGCCTGCCCAGCCAGCATATCGCGCACTTCAAGCATGCGCATGATGTCATCCGGGCCAACCGGCTCCATCCCGCGGATTGCCATTCCTGCCAGCGCCATCAGCACAGCGAGGCCCCACACGGCGAGCGTGCCCACAGGCTTCGCACAGAAGCCGGCCCAGCGAGATGCGGTTTCGGTCATGCAGTGCTTGTCCTAGCGGAAGACGACCTTGCTGCGCAGCAGCCAGGTGGCAGCAAAGCTGACGACAATCGCCACCAGCTTGGCAATGCGCGGATCGATACCGCCGATCTCGCCCGCCCAGACAATCGCTGTCGTGAGCGCAAGGCCAACCAGCGCAGAGACCACGAACAGAGCCTTCTGCCTTGTGCGCTGGGCGCCGCGTTCGGCCACATTGCCGACGAAGACTGCGCGGCTCGACATCAGCCAGTGCGCCACGATCCCGGCGCTATAGGAAACCGCGCTCGCGCCCGGTGCCCACATGCCTGCAGACAGCAGCGCAAGGAACAGCCCCATATCCACCGCCAGCGCGCCGACGCTCGCCAGCACATAGCGGATGAAGCGGATATCCCGCAGGCGAAGGAGGAGTTCGGACAATGCCCGTACCCTCGCCTCAGGCAGCCCGGCGGTCGTCATTCTTGCCATCCCCGGCAGAAATGCGTCCCGGCACGTCGCGGACGGAGTTGAGAGCAGCGGCCTGGTCCTCGCTCAGCTTTTCGCGTGCGGGCAGGGCCTTCTCATCGCCCTCATCGCCAGCCTCGTGATATTCTGCGTCCTCGTTGACGCACCATGTGTCATACTTGCGCACGCCGGCGAGGATGTTCTCCACCGTCAGCATGGAGGTCATCATCGCATGGTCCTGGTTGTTGTAACGGTGCATGCCGTTGCGGCCGACAAGATGCAGCGTGGGGAATTTCTCCTCCAGCTCCTTGCGCATGGCATCGACATTGGCGGCATAATCCTCGTCATAGACGGGATAGGCCTTTTCCTGCCGCACCACCGCGCCGCCGATCACCTTCTCGGGAGCGACAAGGCCGAGGATCGCCATTTCCTTCTTGGCGAGTTCGACCAGTTCCGCATCGGAGGATGACCACAATCCATCCCCTTCGAAGCAGAAATATTCCAGCCCCACGCAGGCGACATTCTCGTCCGGAACCATTTCGGGCGACCAGCTGCGGAAGTTCTGCACGCGGCCGACCTGCACCTTTTCGTCGTGAATGTAGATCCAGTTATCGGGGAACAGGTCTTCCGAC
>JAUIJI010000143.1 GCA_030431435.1 Alphaproteobacteria bacterium
GGACATCAAGCGCGTGATCGCCTATTCCACCTGTTCGCAGCTGGGCTACATGTTCTTTGCTGCTGGCGTTGGCGCTTATGGCGCGGCGATGTTCCACCTGTTCACGCACGCCTTCTTCAAGGCGCTGCTGTTCCTTGGCGCTGGCAGTGTGATCCACGCCATGCACCACGAACAGGACATGCGCTTCTATGGCGGCCTGCGTAAGGAAATCCCGATCACCTTCTGGGCTATGATGGCCGGCACGCTGGCGATCACGGGTGTGGGCGTTTACCACCTCGGCCTTGGTTTCGCCGGGTTCTTCTCGAAGGACGCGATCATCGAAGTGGCGTTTGCCAGCGGGACGGACGTAGGCATGTTTGCCTTCTGGATGGGCGTGTCTGCCGCTCTGCTGACCAGTTTCTATAGCTGGCGCCTGATGTTCCTCACTTTCTGGGGCAAGCCGCGCTGGATCGAGAGCGAGCACATCCAGCATTCGGTCCACAAGACGCCTGAAGAGGCAGGGGCTGACACAACCGGCGGTTATCACCCGCACGAAAGCCCGTGGTCGATGCTGACGCCGCTTGTTGTGCTGTCTGTCGGCGCTGTGGCTGCAGGCTATGTGTTCAAGGGCGCGTTCCTTGACAGCGCAGCCTTCTGGAATGGTTCGATCGCCTATAACGAGGCGCTGATGCATGCGATGCATGAAGTGCCTTACTGGGTGAAGTATTCGGCGCTGGTTGTCATGCTGCTTGGCCTTGCCGGTGCATGGTATGCCTATATCAAGCGCACTGACATTCCAGCCAAGGTCGCTGCACAGCTAGGCCCGATCTACAGCTTCGTTTACCGCAAGTGGATGTTCGACGAGCTCTATAACGTCGTCTTCGTGAAGCCTGCGTTCTGGCTTGGCCGGGTGTTCTGGCAGCGCGGTGACATTGGCGTTGTCGATCGCTTCGGCCCCGATGGCGCGGCCTGGGTGGTCGACAAGGGCGCGGTCCTCGCCAAGAAGGTCCAGTCCGGATATCTCTATTCCTATGCGCTGATCATGCTGCTGGGACTTGTCGCAGCAATCAGCTGGGTGATTTTCGCATGACCGGCTTCCCGATCCTTTCGCTGATGCTGCTGGTGCCCTTTGTGGCAGCCATCGCCTGTTTCTTTGTTGAGGCGAAGCTGGCGCGTTCCATCGCGCTGGTGGCTACGCTGATCAACCTCGTGCTCGGCGTGGTGCTGTGGGCCAATTTTGATATTGGCGGCGACCAGTGGCAATTTACCGAGCGGGCCAATCTGTTCGCCGGTTTCCAGTGGTCGCTGGGCATCGATGGCATCGCGCTGATGCTGATCATGCTCTCGGTCTTCCTGATGCCGATCTGCATCGGGGCGAGCTGGACTTCGATCAACAAGCGCGTGGGCGAATACATGGCGGCCTTCCTGTTCATGGAAGTGCTCATGATCGGCACCTTCGCCGCGCAGGACCTGTTCCTGTTCTACATTTTCTTCGAGGCCGGCCTGATCCCGATGTACCTGATTATCGGCATCTGGGGCGGGGATGACCGTATCTACGCCAGCTACAAGTTCTTTCTCTACACGCTGCTCGGCTCGGTGCTGATGTTCATCGCCATGCTGTGGATGGCGAATGAGGCCGGCACGACCGACATTCCCACGCTGATGCAGTATGATTTCCCGGCAGGCGCGCAGACCTGGCTGTGGCTGGCCTTCTTTGCCAGCTTCGCGGTGAAGATGCCGATGTGGCCGGTGCACACCTGGCTTCCCGCTGCGCACGTGCAGGCACCGACGGCAGGTTCCGTGATCTTGGCGGGCGTGCTGCTGAAGCTGGGTGGTTATGGCTTCATCCGCTTCAGCCTGCCGATGTTCCCAGAGGCTTCTGCGCAGTTCATGTGGCTGGTCTTCTCGCTGTCGATGGTGGCGGTTGTCGTCACCAGCCTGATCGCGCTGGTCCAGCACGATATGAAGAAGCTGATCGCCTATTCCTCGGTGGCGCATATGGCCATCGTGACGGCGGGCCTGTTTGCCTTCAACGTGCAGGGCATCGAAGGCGCGATGATGATCATGCTCGGCCACGGACTTGTGTCTGGCGCGCTGTTCCTCTGCGTTGGCGTGATTTACGACCGGTTGCATACGCGCGAGATTGACCGTTACGGCGGCCTTGCCATCAACATGCCGAAATACGCGCTGTTCTTCATGCTGTTCACCATGGCCAGCGTGGGCCTTCCCGGCACCAGCAACTTCGTTGGCGAATTCCTTGGCCTTGCGGGCATCTACAAGATGTCGAGCACGGTGGCCTTCGTCTGCACCACGGGCATCATCCTGGGTGCGGCCTATATGCTCTACCTCTATCGCCGCGTGGTGTTTGGCGAGCAGAAGAATGCCGATGCCGCCGCCATGCCTGATCTCGACCTTCGCGAATGGCTGATGCTCGGCCCGATTGCCGCAGCGGTGCTGTGGATGGGCGTTTATCCCGAAAGTTTCCTTGCACCCATGCGTAGCGATATTGCCGCCCTCGAAACCCGCCTGTCGCGCGCGGTCCCGGCGGGTGATGCCAACCTTGAAATCGGTGAACCGGCTCCTGCCGAAGAAGTTGCAGACCACGGGGGAGCACACTGATGGACCTGATGTCTTCCATTGGCCTGATCATCCCCGAACTGATCCTCAGCGTTTCGGGCCTCGTCCTGCTGCTCGTCGCCGCATGGGGCGGGAATGATGCGGCGAAGCCCGTTTCGATCGCTGCCTGCATTGCGCTGGGCGGGGCGTTCTTCCTCGTTGCGCCGAGCGTATGCGCCGGAGCTTCCGGCCCGGATACGCTGGCGTTCTATGGCCAGTTCCGTGCTGATGCCTTCGCCGGTATCGCCAAACTGATGATCTATGCTGCGGCGGGTGCTGCGCTGGTCGTTGCGCCAGCCTATTTCGAACGGCTCAACGCCATGCGGCCAGAATTTGCCATCCTGGTGCTGTTCGCAGCGCTCGGCATGAGCATTATGGTATCGGCGGCTGACCTGCTAACGCTTTACATCGGCCTCGAACTCAACTCGCTCGCTGCCTATGTCCTCGCCGCCTACCTGCGCGATGACGACAAATCGGCTGAGGCGGGCCTCAAGTACTTCGTGCTCGGCGCGCTGGCATCGGGCATCCTGCTGTTCGGCATGAGCCTGGTTTATGGCTTCACCGGCACCACCAGCTTCACCGGCATCAATGCCGCGATTGCAGGCGGCCTGTCGGGCGGGCAGCTGTTCGGCCTGATCTTCGTGCTTGCAGGCATGGCGTTCAAGATCAGCGCGGTGCCGTTCCACATGTGGACGCCGGACGTCTACGAAGGTGCGCCCACGCCGGTCACCGCCTTCTTCGCCAGCGCTCCCAAGGTTGCAGCCGTTGCCTTGCTGGCGCGTCTGTCGCTCGAAGCCTTTGGTTCACAAGCCGCAGCCTGGCAGCAAGTGGTCACCTTTGCCGCCATCGCTTCCATCGTGGTGGGTGCCCTTGGCGCCATCGGGCAGGACAATATCAAGCGCCTGCTTGCTTTCTCCTCGATCAACAATGTCGGCTTTATCCTGATCGGCCTGGCCACCGCCACGCTGGCGGGTGCGAGCGCCATGCTGGTCTATCTCGCCTTCTATGTGGCGATGACCATCGGCAGCTTCGTGGCTGTGCTGATGCTGAAGGATGCGGATGGCAATGCGCTGGAAACTTTCGGCGACATCAAGGGCCTGTCGACCACCAATCCGGCGCTGGCATGGTGCCTGCTGCTGATCATGTTCAGCCTTGCGGGCATCCCGCCGCTGATGGGCTTTTACGGCAAGCTTGTGGTGTTCCAGGCGGCCGTTCAGGCAGACCTTCTGCCGCTCGCCGTGATCGGTATCGCTGCCAGCGTGATCGGCGCGTTCTACTATTTGAAGTTCATCAAGGTGATGTTCTTCGATGAGCCGGTGGACCGCGTGCAAGGCACTTCCGACTGGTCGCACTGGGCGCTGCTGGTGATCAGCACGCTGGTGATCTCGCCCATCGCATTCCTCGGCACCGAGTGGCTTGGCAATCTGACAGACATGGCGGCTGCGGCACTCGCCGTCGCAGGCTGATTTGGCCCCGCGCCTCGAGATAGTTGCCGAAACCGGATCGACCAACGCCGATCTGCTCGCTCGCATTTCTGCCGGTGATGCACCGGAGGAAGGCAATTGGCTGATCGCTGATCGCCAGACACAGGGCCGTGGTCGGCAAGGCCGCAGCTGGCTCGATGGTGAAGGCAATTTCATGGGCTCCACAATTGTCCAGCTGGCCGAGAGTGATCCACCAACCTACACGCTCTCCTTCGCCGCAGCCCTGGCGGTCTACGCGGCGACAGCGGGACGGATTGCGAGACCTTCGGCGCTCCAGCTCAAATGGCCCAACGATGTGCTTCTCTCCGGCGCAAAATACTGCGGCATCCTGCTTGAACGCGAGGGGAGCCATGCGGTGATCGGCATCGGGGTCAATCTCGCGGGCGCGCCAGAGCTGGCAGACCGCAAGACGCTCGCGCTGGGGCAATTGGGCGAGGCGCCCGACCGTGATCTTTTTGCGCAGGAACTGGCTGAAGCATTTGCGCGGGAGTTGTCCAGTTGGCGCAAGGAAGGCGTCGGCGCGATGCTCAACCGCTGGCAAGCGGCGGCGCACCGACAGGGCACGCGCCTTTCGGTCCATACCAATGCCGCCAACCGGATTACGGGCACATATGAAGGCCTCGAACAGGACGGTGCCTTGCGCTTGTCCTTGGATGATGGCTCCACCCGTGTCATTCATGCCGGAGATGTGATCCTGGAGGGTGAGTGATGCTTCTCGCGGTTGATGTGGGCAATACCAATGTCGTCTTCGCGCTGTTCGATGGCGGGGAGATGCGCGCCCGCTGGCGCATCGCGACTGATCCACGCCGCACCGGCGATGAATATGCCGTATGGCTGATGCAGCTGATGCAGATCGAAGGCGTGACAAAGGAAGATGTCACGGCGATGATCGTCTCCAGCGTCGTGCCGCGCACAAGGCACAATCTCACGGTACTCTCGCAGAAGTATTTCAGCGTGGAACCGTTTTTTGCTGGTGAGGGTGCTGCCGCCTACGACATCGAGATTGACGTGGACGAGCCGCGCACCCTGGGGGCGGACCGCGCGGTCAATGCCATTGCGGCCCATGCCAAATACCCCGGTGACCTGATCGTGATTGATTTCGGCACCGCCACCACCTTTGACGTTGTCGATTTCAACGGTGCCTACAAGGGCGGAATCATTTGCCCCGGCATCAACCTCTCGCTCGATGCGCTGGTCAACAACACCGCAAAGCTCCCGCGCATTGCGATTGAAGAACCCGCTACTCCGCGCGTCATCGGCCGCAACACCGAGGACCAGATGCAGATCGGCGTGTTCTGGGGCTATGTTTCCATGATGGAAGGACTGATCGAACGGATACGAGCCGAAATCGGTCGACCGGCCAAGGTCATCGCTACTGGCGGTTTGGCCGTATTGTTCGACAAGCACACAGAGATATTTGACGCGGTTGATGGCGACCTGACCCTGCAGGGTCTCGCCATGATCGCGGATCGCGCAGGAGCGGCATGAAGAAGGATTTCACCCCCGAAGACGAATTGCTGTTCCTTGCATTGGGCGGGTCCGGCGAGATTGGCATGAACGTCAACCTCTATGGCTGCCAAGGCAAGTGGCTGATGGTCGATCTCGGCATGAGCTTCGGCCAGGCAGAGTATCCCGGCACAGAGCTGATGTTTGCCGATCCGGCCTTTATCGAGGATCGGGCAGACGACCTGCTCGGCATCGTGCTTACCCACGCGCATGAAGACCACATCGGTGCGATCCCCTATTTCGCGGGCGATCTGGGCGTGCCGCTCTATGCCACGCCGT
>JAUIJI010000015.1 GCA_030431435.1 Alphaproteobacteria bacterium
CCGGAATCGTCCCGGATTACCGCGACATTGCCGGATTCGCCCTTCTGCTTCCTCCTTTTCCGTGCGGTTATGACAGGTTCGTCCCACGCCAGGTGGACATCAGGCGCCTGGCGCTCGATGGGGTTGTAGAACAACGGTGTGTCCGCAGTGTCGCCCTCACCGTGCCTGCCCAGGACAAGCCTCGGATCGCTATAGGCTTGCGCGTCAAAGGCAGGTCCTGCGCCATTGGCAAAGCAAAGCCGTGCACCGACAAAATAGCCCAGCCCATCACGCAGGGGAGGCAGTCCGCCATCGCAGGATTGGTCAATTTCGAGGCCAAGATCGCGCAATACGGAGACCTCCATCTGGGTGTGGTCGTCCGGCAAGGCCACTTTGGAATCCGGGTTGACGCTGCGGGTTACCGCAAGGCTCTCACCGCTCCACACGAACATGTCGTCTTCTGTGCTTGTGGCGGTGTACCAGATACCCTTCTCCAGTCGCGCCGAGTGCTCCTCATCGGGTGAAACGGACAGGCCATGATCACGCGGCAGCAGGTATTCCTTGACCGGTGCAAGGCCGTAGAAGTCGGGATCCATCTCTGCATCGCGGCAAACGACACGGCGTTGGGTCAGCGAGCGCCAGCGCGATGCCGGCGCGGTTCCGTCCGCCAGCGCCACGCCAATGTCCGGCCGATAACCGCGGAACAGGTCCTCCATGTAGCTAACTGGAGCAAAGCCGCTCGACCTGTCCTGGAAGCCTTCGGCAAACTTCTCCTCGGTGGCCAGGCTGTCAAAGCAGCCGATGCCCCGTGTGTGGGCCTCTTGCCCGGATGCTGCGCGTTCATCCTGCGGATCAAGCGTCAGGGCAGCAATTGTCGAAGACGCAGAGACCGTTGGCGAGAAAAGTGATAGCCGGAAGCGGCGCGAATCGCCTGCCATGGCGGCGAGATGCACATGTTCGCCAAGAAAACGTGCTTCTTCGGGTTTGCTGTTGCCCGGCCGCATGCGCGCCATGAATCCGCGGTCCGGCGCCTGGCCAGCGGTATCAAGCGAGTAGGCTGTCCAGTGCGATTGCTCGTTGGGATCATCCTTCAGCCTCACGCGAACAAGGCCTTGTGCCGGAACCTGCGCTGCCGGGACCGTGATCTGCAAACCGCAACCCAGGTAATGCGCAAGGCTGGGGATCGAAAGGATGGCGGAAAGCTTGCGCTTGCCTGCTTCGGCAGGGTCAGCCCCCCAGTCATTCTCGGTATCATCCTCGTCAATGGGCATACCGTCATCCGGCCCGCGCAGGATGGCGCGCATTTCCTGCATGAGCTGGACAAGGCTGGCGGCATCGGCAGGCCTGCCTTCAAGTGCGGCGGCGATGCCATTGGTGAGCTCTTCCAGTTCGCTGGTGCGTCTGGCAAATGCAGCTTCTACTTGCTGGGCGCTGGTTCGCTCGTTGAGCTCAAGCTCGGGACGCGCGAAGCTTTCCCTGTCTTCCAACGACTGCTGCCAAAGATCGGCAAGCACACTGGCATTAGCCTCCCTTGCCCGTCCATCCGCACCTGCCAGCGCGTCAAAGAACATGGCGATATCGGAACTGCGCCGGCGCAGCAGCCGCGCTACTTCGGGAACGACCGCCTCGGTATCCCTGTTCGCCTCCACAAGCGCAGCATGCAGGCAGTGGAAATCGTAAGCGAGATTGACCGGCTGTTCGTAGCGGAATGCCTTGCGCCACAAATCATTGGCCATTTGGGCTCGGGAAACACCGGGAAACTTGGAATGCTCCGCCATCATCACACTGTGAAAATGTGACACAAGCGGAGGATCCGACCATTCGCCCGGCACGGGATTGTTGTCATCCGTTGCGAACTGGACCAGCACTTCTTCGCTGAATTTGGCGATGCGTTCCGGCCATAGTTCGATCGGTATGAAATTCTCGCCCGTCGGTCCCTTGTCCGCAGTCTCGCGCATCAGGACCGGGCTGACCTGTACCGAAAGGCGCAGATTGCCATCGCTATCGCGGCCATCGGGAACACACAGATAGTCACAGCCAACTTTGAAGAAATCAGTCATTTCCCGGTCTCCTTCAAACGGTGGCCAGCGACGTGTCGACGAGCTTGCGGTAGTCCTTCCAGCGGCGCGCCTTGTCATACATATGGATGGTGTAGGTAGATGTCGGACCATACGGCGCACTGGCCATTTCGAGCAGCTTGCTCGGCCCCTTGCCGTTCTTGATCTTGTAGCGGGCCTTCACGCTGTACTTGTACTTGACCCAGCCGACCTTGAACTTGAAGGTGAAGGTGCTCGAGCCGTACATGGCTCCGCCATTGGTCTGGACCAATTGCACCCGCAGGGTGACGGAGATCGAGAAGCAGGCGATGCTGCCACTTCCCACCGCCTCGAAGAAGGCAAGCAGGAGTGATGAAGTGACATCCCTGCCGCCGACCTTGCGATCATAGCTGTCCACATAAAGCCCGGCGACGATCCGTCCCTGCGCATCGAGAGGCCCGAAGCGGATCGCCGAAACACCGCCAAAGAAGATCGACAGCTGCGTCGTGTTGAATCCCTGCCCGTCGGTTTCCATGAACAGCCAGCCGCCACCGCCATAGGGCGGGTTTGCCACCATGAAGGGCCTCCTTGCATTGGCCAGCGCAATGCCGAACTTCGCTGGTGACCCGTCAAACGGCAGCTTGGCGGCTACGCCAAAGTTGACGTTGATGAATTGCAAACTGCCAAGCTGGATCAGCCCCGCATCGTAAATGTAGCCCGCCTCTATCCCTGGTGGGCTGACAGTCGGCTTGAGGTAGAACCCGCTGCCTTCAGGGCTGAGCCATTCCTGCAGCGGTTCAAGGAACTTGAGCATCTTGCCCAGCTCCACCTTGTCGATCTGCACGTCAAAATCCGGTTTCGACCCGTTGACGGAAGTGAAGGTGCATTCCTTGAAGGAGATAGTCGCCATCAGGAAATCTTCGGTGAGCAGGACCAGGTCGAAGGGAGCCAGCTTCCCGACAACAGTCGAACTGGACTTCATGTTCATGAAATCGAAGTTGAACGTGCCTTCGATCTTCAGGTCCCGTTGCCGCTCTGCGGTCTCGTTCCCGGCCCTGGACAGGCGCCGGGGCCGGTAAATGGCATTCTTCCCGCGGGGAAATTCACCGATGTCGGTATGCCAGTTGTAACTGGTGGTTAGCTGCGTTGGCACGAAGCTGCGAAGCAAGTTCCTCAGTTCGCGCTCCGCCTGATCGAGCAGGCCGCGCAGTTCCTGCATCAGCACCTGGCCCGCGTCAGCGATCCGGATGGCCGCCAAGGCATCGCTGAACTTCCTGAACTTGTCCTCGACGTCCGGCAGATCATCCTTGAAGAAGCTCGCTAGCTTTTCGGGAAGGTCATCAGGGTCAACATTGTCTGCCAAACCGGCCAGTGCGGTAATAGTGCTTGTGAGGTCAGCGAAGGTGCCCTTGAGCGTTGTCAGCTTCTCCTCGCCGCCAAGGACGATCGGCAGGAACCTTGCGATCTCGGGATGCTGGGCCTCGATCTCGGCATATTTGTCGTTGAACGATTCCAGTGCCGCTGCGAGCGCCTTCAGATAGCCAAGGGCAGTGCCCGTCCCCGATTCTTGCCACAGCTGCTTGAGCAACTCCCGCATCTGCAGCTCGAGTCCCTTGCGCAGCGTCTGGGGAAGCTCGGTGAGCTTGAACAGCTCGCCCGCCAGTTTCCGGTCGACGAGGCTGGCCAGTTTCACGCCATCGTTTGCGACCAAGGCCTGCAGCTCTGCAATAGAACCAGCCGTCTTGAGCTTGCCCGAAAGGGCTTTGGACTGCCTGGCGATATCCCCAAGCAATTCCTGAACATCGTCGGCATAGGTCTTCACATTATCCGGCAGCGAGTTGAGCGACCGCACATGATCGATCAGCGCCTGCGCATCGCTCCAATCCCAGCCATCATCGCCATGCGACGATGCCGTTCCCGGAAGCAGGGCCCGGGCAAGGCCGGCCAAGGCGCTGCGCAGGTCCGTTGTAAAGGCGTGGGCAGCCCCGGCCGTTTCGTCAGCCAATGCAAAGCCAAGCGCGTCGCGCAATTCTTCGATCAGCCGAAGACGCAAGCGCATGGCCTCTCCAAGCGGGTCAAGCAGCGCGCTGCTGTGACCATTACCGCTGATGGCATCCTTCGCTTTCTGCACCAGATCGCGCAGGCCGGTGTCTGCCCTGCTCACCTCGACACGTGCGGTCTGCGCAAGGGCCTTCATGCGCGTGCCCAATTGCTTCAAGCGCCAATCCGACTGTGCCAGCAGCTGATCAGCCACCTTTTCGAGCTCGTCAGCGGCCGCAAGGATTTCATCCGTGCCCGCTGCAGCGTCATACTGGCCCATGCCCTTTTCAAGCAACGCCAGTGCCGAAGCACGCACCTTTCCGATAACGTCGCTTAACGCTTTCACCTCGTCGTGCAGCGCGCTCGTCCGGTAAAGGTCGATGGCGGATTGGGAGACGCCCTCCATGATGGCGACCATTTGGTCCGCGCTGACCTGAGCCTTCTTGCCCAGCTCCTTGAGTTGCTTGCGCAAGGGATCCGTCACTCGCGCTTTGACGAACCGGCCCTGGATCTCCTGTCCCATATCCTGCAGCAGGGTGTTGATCTTCGCCATATTCTTGGCACGGATCAGGTTTCTGGCGGGATCATCTTCATCGACGCGCAGTGTCAACGCATCGAGGATTTCCTTCCGGCATTTGCGCTCGAAATGATCGATCTCTCGATACAGCCCGGCCATCGGGTCACTCCCGGCCAGCATGGAACTGCGCCCGACGAGGTCAGCGAAAAGCCTATCGATCTGGGCCAGCAATTCATCGCGCAGCCTGGTGAGTTCTGCCTCGGCGCGCAGGTCCGGATAGGCCGCATCGAACGGCTCGAGCTTATCGGCGACGAACAGGAACATCTCCCGTATCGCGCTGTCGATCTGCTTCTTGAAATGCTCCGCTTCTGCCTGGGCAAGCACGAGCAGGTCGCTTGCCTGGACGAGATAAGGCAGGGCTTGATCCACCAGCCTGTCGAAGGCGCCGGAGAGCATGTTCTCCTTCAATGCCAGCAAGGCCACGCCGGGGTTGGCAAATATCTGTTCGCAGGTCAGCGGATCGCCATTTTCGTCCCGGCCCCAGGGACCGAACAGGATCGGGCCGAGCGGCTTCTCGCCCTGCTGCAATTGCGCATCGATGGCCTCGCACAGGGCGAGCTTCACATGCTGCGTGGCCTCGTTGCGCAAATAGTCTTGCAGCATGGTGTAAGCAGTGCCGCTTTCCAGCACGTTGCGCAGATCGGCAACCGCCTGCAGGGCATCCTTGGCCAGTTCGGGAACCGGATCGTCGATAAAGGACGCAACATTGCGCGAGATATTCTCGCCGATTTCGATCACCCGCTGGACATTTTTCACGGTAGCGGAGGAGCTCAGGCGTTTCAGAGCCTCCATCAACGCCGGGTCGGAGCCGTCGGTGATGGAGCCAAGCGCATCTTCAAGGCCCGCACCAACCAGATCGCGGAATGTCAGCGGATCGGTGCCATCCGGTGCCAAATCCTTCAGCCTGGTTTCGATCTTCGACTTTGCCGTTCTGATGTGCCCGGCAATGCCGCCGGCTTCATTCCGTCCGTAAAAGACCTCGAGCAACTGTTCTGCCGCCACCTGAGCGAAATCGCCCAGCTTGCCGGCACCATATTCCACTACCTGCTTCAGTTGGGGGACCGCATCGCTGTCAATCTCGATGGTCGAGCCATCAAGGATCTTGCCAAGGTCGATGATGCCGAGCAGGTTGGCATCGCTGAAGAACTGCTTGGGGTTGAAATTGCCAGCTGCCGCATCGCTGAAGTCATAGGGTGAACCAAGCACAGCGGGACCGGTACGCCGCGTGCCGCCGACAAGGCCGATCGTTCTGGATATTGCCGCCACATGAGCTTGTGGAGACGCGAGCCCGCCGGTGGACTGGGTTTGCCCGCCCGAGGCAAGCGAGGCTGATCCCTTGGTGACTTCAAGGAAGATTTCGCCCGCGTTGTCAGTCGGTTTGTCTTGCGAGGTCCGAACTCGACCCGCCTGAGTGTTCCTGCGCGAAGGGGGGCCCTGCCGATCCTTCTTGAAGCCGTGCAAGCGGTAGGGTTCGTAGATGGTGACATCGACTGCGCCCTGCGGCGATCCGAGGATCTGGTCCACTGACTGCACATTGATGTTTGCTTCCTCCATGACGGGGTAAATCCCCGGCTGGTCCGCCCCTTCCATGCGGCCATCCATGAAGAAGACTTCCGATCCATCAGGCCCCATCCGGCCTTGCGCGCCAAGTATCCAGTGATTGGTATCGAAACTGGTATCGCCCGGCGTTTCCTCGCTGGGTTTGGCATAGCGCTGCCTTGCGCCGCCGAAATGCGCTTTGCGCAAGGCGAGATCGGCCTTGTTATATTCCCGCTTGATCTGCGCCATAAGGTCAGGCCGCGAGGCGACGGAGTTTATCACGAACAGCAGGTTGCTCTTCACCTTCGCGTCTTCGGTCGCCCATTCGAAGGGGAAATGGACACCGCTTTCTTCAAGACTCGAGGCATCGCTGGCGACCTTTGGCCAGAACACCGAATAAGGCGGCAGTGGACCGATGAAATTTTCCACTTCAACCAGATCGGGAGTGACCCTTGTGAGCATCTCGAACTGGCTCGCCGGGAACGCGCGGCCGTCATCGAACTGATAGGGGCCAGGATAGCGGCGCACCTTCGGGGGAATGAAGATCACCCGGCGGCGGACCTCGTGCGAAACGGGCTGGCCATCCGCCCCCGCCTTGTCAGCATAGATCTTGCGCTCGCAGATGGTCAGCAAGGATGCCCTTATGCCCAGAGGCAGCAGGAACCCCTTCTCCACTGCCTCGACCCGGCTGTCACGACCGAGGAAGGTCTTGTAGGACAGGCGCTCGAGGTTGAATCCGGTATATCCGGGTTGGTCCGGATCCAGGGACCCGTCATCCTTGACCTGGCGCAGCAAGACCCGCGCCGGATCGCCAGCCCAGTTGATGTCCATCACCGCACCCAGCGCGGACAGGTTGACATCGGCATCGCGGAAGGGATGCGCCAGCGCCAGGCCGACATCGCGATGCTTCTGTTGCTCCCAGTAGAAGTCGAGATGTTCCTCAAGATAGGCCAGGTCCTCAACGGGCGAGGACACCACGCTGGGCGGAGGCACGTCCATCGCGTTGCCCTCTTCCTCGGACGTCTCCCCATCGGCATTCAGCTTGAGAAGCGCGGGAAGTCCGTAGATCGACGTCTGCGCCACGATGTCCCAATGGTTGCGCAGGGTAAGCGCGGACATGTCGTCCTCTGGTTTATTGAAGCTCTCCTCTGTCGGGAGCCCGGTCACCAGGCGGGAATGAATGGCACGAAGCGATCTGCGCCCCTGCCCTTCAATCCTCGCAGTCCACAAGGGGAGACTTTCCGAAGCTCCGGTCCCGGGTGGGTCAGCCGGTCCCGGCCCTTCAGGCAAGGCCCATTGGCTCTCTTGCGAGGGAGAAAAGACCAGGTCGCGCACCAGCTCCAGTTCGGTTGTGTCCTGCTTGGGGGCCTGCAGCGCCTGTGACAATCGGTTGATCAGGTCCCTGGTTTTCAGAGTGGCAGGATCGATGCCCGGGAACATGCCCTCAAGCTGGGACTTTGCATCAGCTCCAATTTCCGCCCGTGCCCGATCGTCTACCTCCAGCTCCAATCCCGCCCAGTCAGTAAGCTTGGCGATCGACAGATCGCCGACAAAGCTCTGCGGATCCGGGATGCTGAATTCCAGCCGGCTTTCGCGCGCCGGACGCAGTTGCGCTTGTCCCCATTCCGAGGCCGCACAGCAATCGTCTCCTCCCTGCTCGGTCAGCGGCTTGGGATGGATCGTTTCGGCAATGTGCTGCGGCGGGAAGATGACTGTCAGGCGCGCACCTGAAGGATCGTACTTTTCCAGCCGGTTGCGATCCGGATTGAATCCGATACCAACGAGTTCGAATGTGAGGTCAAGCAGGTCCAGCGAGCGGGTGGCCCTGATCCGCAAGTGCTTGGGATGGCTGAGCTCCTCGATCTCGAAGAACTCGACTGTCCGGCTGCTGGGACGATCCCCGTATGGAATGGCAACGTGCCAAAGGTCCGACCGTGTCTGCGTATTCTCTGCGCTTTGCGCCATGCCGTACCCCCCAAGATGCAGCGGAAGAAGTGGTTGCTATGACTTGACGATCGATGCGTCTCCATCACGAAGGAAGGCCGTGATGACAGGGATCGCGAGGCCGATGAATGTCGTTGCCGCATTGCGGATGATCAGCGGTGTTTCCCCGCCGCTCTGATCTTTGATGAACCAGACCACGATCGCCGAAATGCCGACGCCGAACCATGCCCAGGCATAATAGACGATGATATTCTCCACCTTGGGAAGATCAAACCTCCTGGCAGGTTCAGGCTGCCCCAGAGCAACCGCAACGACCGCACCGACAAGGACGCTGACCGATGTCCACACGTAATCGATAGCCCCGTCCGATCCCTGATCGTCAGCGGTTGCGGCCAGGCTGGATACGGGATCGGCAATTACGCCAAGGGTCTGGACTGCGTAGACTGCGAATGTGCCAATATAGGCAACGAGCGCGGACAAGGCGAGAACGACAACAAGCGGTTTCAAGTTTGGATTCATCGTTCCCCCCAGACGAACGCGATTTCCGCAAGAATTCAGCAACACCAGGCTATATGATCACCCACTCCGTATCATCGTCATAAGCGCCGGCATCGCCCAGCACCGAAAAGTGGGCGTGCTTGTCGTGCGGGGCCCCGGGATAGGTCCGCCATTCCCAAGGTTTCGCCCCGTTGATCGGCTTTGGATTGCAGATGCGACGGTTCCAGATGATGTATTTGATACGGCTGTCTTTCGATTTGCGGACAGCCTCCACCACCACGTCGATATCGCAGTCATTCTCGGGCTCGTAGCGCATGTCGACTGCGGTGACGATGCCCTTGCCATCTACGACAATATTCAGGCAATGATCGGATTTCCCGGTCCAGCCCGCGCCGGGGCAATGGTTCTTGTCGCCGATAAAACCGTCCGGCCCCTTGCGCTTTGGATATGCGGCGTCGACCTGCGCTTTCAGCTTGGCCAGCGACTTCGCCTTGCGCCAGGGGCCGGGGCCTTTTTCGGCTGAAATTTCTCCGGTATCGACCCAGTCAGAAAGCGCACAGCCATCGTGAGGTTCACCGTCCGGCCCGGTCAGGGAAACAGGATCCTCACCAACGCTCGCAGCCACAATGATTCCCCCCAAGTCGAATCGCGGCAATCATCCACGAAGACTAGAAGCGAGTCAAAAACTATAAATGCGGCAGGGACTTGCTCAGTTCACAATTCTCCGGCGGTCGATCAAGTTGTGAGCTCGTGCCGCACTGCCAGTGTTGATTGGCCACGAGTATTGCAAGTCTCGAAATGGGCTTTGCCTTTGCAGGCCGCGCCGGGCGACATTCCAGGCAAGGGAGTGCCCCTCCGCCTGGCCGCACACCACTTTGCGAAGCAATGCGCGGCCAGGGTCAGGAGCCGATGGGCTGGGCGTCAGAAGCGACGCTTCACCGAAACATACCACTGGCGAGGCGCGCCCGGGTTACCCGCCACGGTCGCGTTGTTATCCTGCGGGGCGACATTGGTGTAGAACAGCTCGTTGGTCAGGTTGCTCACCGTCAGTGCAAGCTGCCAGTCATCATCGGCCGAATTCCAGGCCACGCGGGCGTTCATCAGCGTGTAGGACGGAACCACGGCCAGCACCTTGTTCACCGCATCGGTGTTGTAGGACGACTGGTAGGACACATCGACACGCGGAGTGATCGAGCCGGCGTTTCCGAGATCGAACCGATACTGCATACCCGCGGACAGCTGGGTATCGGGCGAATGGGCCAGTTCCATGCCATAACGCAACCCGGCGCCGAGACCGCCTGAAGGGGCGGTGCAGCTCGGATCGAGCGCAGGCGAACAACCCGACAGGTTGTTGTACTTGAAGTCCAGCAGCGATGCCGAAGCATCGATCAACAGGTCATCGATCGGCTCCAGCGTCATTTCAAGCTCGACACCCTTCAAGGTCGCGTCCCCGGAGTTGACCAGATAGGAACAGGTCAGGTCCTGCGGCGCGAAGAAGCAGGTTTCGTTCGGCGGACTGGCCACGCGGGAGAAAACGCCGGCGATGAAGTCCGAATACTTGTTCACGAAAGCCGAAACGTTCAGCCTTACGCGATTGTCGATAAAGCTCGTCTTCGCACCGAGCTCGAAGGCAGTCAGCTTTTCCGAATCGAAGGGATAAGTCTGGTTTGCCGTATAGGGGCGCGGGTTCACGCCGCCGCCCTTGTAGCCGGTTGCCACACTGGCATAGGTCATGATGTCCGGCGTCCATTCGTATTGCAGCACGACGCGGTAGTCGACATTGCTGCCGGAGAACTTGCCCTGCTGGCCGTTGAGCCCGCAGAACCCGGCATGGACCACGCCGTAGTCCACCCCGTCGACTTCACACGGGAAATAGGGAATGACGAACGGCGGAGTGGACGGCAGTCCGGGACGGCCAAAGCGGAAGAAGTTGAAGGTCTTCTCGTCCTCGGAATACCGCAGGCCGGCATTCAGCTCGAGCCGGTCGGTCAGGCGCCAGCTGGCATTGGCGAAGGCGGCCCAGTTGGTTGCCGGAACCTCGTCATACTCGGCGAAGATCAGCAGGCCCTGGTTCACATTGGCCGTGTAATTCGTATTGCGGTCGAGATAAAAACCGCCAACGACCAGATCGACAGTGTCATCGAACAGGCTGGTTGCGAGGCGAATTTCCTGGCTGAACTGCCAGCTATCGGACTCGTAGGAGAAGATAGCGTTGCTCAGCGGCGTCATGTCGAAATCCTGGATCCAGCCCGCCTTGTAGCTGCGATAGGCCGTGATCGAGGTCAGGTTCAGATTATCGGCAATTTCCCATTCGATATTGCCGGAGATGCCCCAGCCGTTGAAGGTCGTCTTCGGATCCGCATAGATCGGAGCCTGCTGGTCAACCGGCATCACATCGGCATAGTTCGAATAGGTGACATAGGGGCTGTCGGTGAAAGGATCACCCGCGCCGCCCCAAGGGGAATACGGCAGGAAGGGCGATGTCCCGGTGGCCGGGTTCCACAGGTCCAGGCCATTGGTCGGCGCTGTCGTATACATCGGATAGAAGCGCGAGAAGTCCAGCCCGTCCCAGCCGGGCCTGAAGCTCTCGGTATCACCGCGGCCGACATAGATCAGCGTCTGCGGCTTCGCTTCGGATTTGTCACGCGTGACATCGCCGGTAATCGTCACGTCCAGCGTATTCGGTGGGCAGCCACCGCAGCGATCCGCGTCCGGCAACATAGGACTTGCCGCCTTCGGTGCCAAGCTTGCAATCATCGCTCTGGCTGCTCTGGATTTCGGAAGGGATGTTGTACTGCTGCGCCAACTGGGGGTGGGTGCAGGCATAGTCATAGCGGGTGACATAGCCTTCCTGGTTGCGCGATGTGCCGGAGATACGAGCGAAGAGCCGGTCTTCCACCAGCGTGAAATCGGCACCTGCACGCAAGTCCACGCGGTCATAATTGCCCACCGAGACTTCAACGAAGCCGTCTCCGTCGCCATTGGGCTTCTTGCTGTAGAGCTTGATCGCACCGCCGATGGAGTTCATGCCCGCCAGCGTCCCTTGCGGACCGCGCAGCACTTCGACGCGCTCGACATCCAGCAGGTCGAGCAAGGAGCCGGTCAGCGTGGCGTAATAGACATCATCGACATACATGCCGACGCCGGGCTCGAACGCCGGGCTATGGTCCGCCTGCCCGATGCCGCGGATGAAGGCCTGCAGTGCCGGTCCCTGCTGGTTGGTCTCGGTCAGCTTCACGCTGGGGGCCTTCTGGGCAATGTCGACGATGCTGGTCTGGCCGCGTGCCTCTATCTGCTCACCCGTCAGCGCGGTGATGGCGACCGGGGTGGACTGGATACTCTGTTCGCGGAACTGGGCGGTGACGATGATCGCATCATCGCCGAACGAGCGTTCTTCCTCCCCATCCTGCGCAGCGGCATTGGTGGCAACCATGCTGCCGGAAGACAGCAAGGCCGCAGCAAGCGCCATTCGCGACGCACAAGCGCCACGAAGGAAAATGGGTTTGCTGTGATTGCCAGCGTTACGAAGCCTCATGGTTTCTTCTCCCGTTTCTATGTTTGCGCGAACAGGCGGGGAAGCCCTGGGCTTGCCGCAGCAAGAGCGCAAACGCGCCTGATAGCCGCCTCGTAAGCGGCTAACCGCGT
Source organism: Alphaproteobacteria bacterium (assembly GCA_030431435.1). Lineage (GTDB taxonomy): Bacteria > Pseudomonadota > Alphaproteobacteria > Sphingomonadales > Sphingomonadaceae > Alteraurantiacibacter. Next base: position 12,259 of record JAUIJI010000015.1, read on the forward strand.
CTTGCTCGCATCACCTTCGAAAGTGACCTGCAGCATCCTCAAACTCCCTCACTGGCCAGTATTTCCGGTCAGCTCCCGCTTGCACGACTTTGTTCGCGCTGTGAGAATCAACTTGATCAAGAATACAACTGAGTGCAATATCGTTTCACTGAGTAAGAAAGATTCGCGCTGGCCAGTGACGGCTTGAGAACGCTTTTCAGCCTCGATCGGGCTGGCTTGATGGTTCCGTGCGTCACCCGAAACAGATGGCCTGATGACACACGGGGGGTGAAGAATGGCAGGGAAAGACGGAGCTGCGCAGCTAAGCGGAACGATCGAACGTACGCTGCGTGCGATCCAGTGCGTCGCCGAATTTGGCGAGTTCAGCCTGAAAGACTTCGCAAGCGAAATCGGCATTCCCACCAGCACGGCATACCGGCTGCTGCAATCCCTCGCCAATGTGAACTTCGTCGAGAAGTCGGCCTATGGCAGCTACCGCATCGGCAGTGAACTTTATCGCCTGTCCTCGCTGGTCGTGCGGGAAGTCGAATATGATGTCGTGGCACGGCCGTTTCTTCGTGAACTCGGCGGGAAGTTCCAGGAAACCTGTGCCTTTGCCATGTATATTCCCAAGGAAACCGCCTTCTCCATCGTGGAGACGGTGAACGCCGTTCACCAGCTGCAATATGTGGTCGAGAAATTTACCCATCGCTCCATGATCTGGGGCGCACTGGGGCGCAGCATGCTGCCTTTTCTTCCCGACGATCACGTTCGCGCGGCACTGAAAAAGCAGGGGCCGCCACCCGAGCCAAACATGCCCGAGGTGACTTATGATGACCTTCGCGCAGAAGCCGAAGTGGTGATGCGGGAAGGGTGCTTTGTCGCCACCAGCCCCAATGCGGTCGGAACGAACGGCACCGCTGCCGCAGTATTCGATTCGCGCGGACAATTGCTCGGGAGCATCGGCCTGACGGTTCCGATCGTGCGATATGATCCGGCGATCCAGCCAGAGATCAGCGCAGCAGTGATCGAGGCTGCACGCGGCATGAGCGCCGCGCTGGGCCATCGCGAACGCCGCCGGACAGGCGAACCCTGAACCCGGCTCAAACCGCTGAACACCATAAAAACCAAGAAACGGAGAGTTACTGACAATGCCGACCTATGCCGAAGACCGAGCCGAGATCGAGAACCTGCAGGCGCGCTATCTGTTCGCGCTCGATTGGCAGGATCCGGACGAATACGCAGAGACCTTCGCCGAGGATGGAATTCTCGACTGGGTCGGCGGAATCGTCGAAGGGCGCGAAGCCATTCGCGAGGAAGGCCACGGCATGCGTGAGTATTTCACCAAGAGGGCATCCGGCGAGGAACCCACCCGCGCGCCACGCCTGCGGCATTTCATCACCAACACCGTAATCCAGGTGGATGGCGATGCGGCATGGAGCCGTTCCTTCTGGTTCGAAATCGACAATGATACGCGGCTGCGCGTTCCCTATGTCGGCGGATACGGCCACTATGAGGACAGGATCGCGCGCATCGAAGGCAAGTGGCTCTTCACCTTCCGCAAGATCTGGAACGAATGCATCGAAGGCCGTCAGGCAGAGTATGTGAATCCGGTTCGGCAAATGGGCCACAACCCCGGCTAGTATTCTCACTGGCCGGAACCGACTTGTGGCCAGTGAGATATCAGTCATTTTTGCAACATGTCGGCGAAGACCGGCACAGATAACTGGACCTGTCCGGCTCAACGGTCGGCCAGTGGGATTGGAGATGCTGTGAATTTGCAGGCAAGCGATACGGCAGCCGGATCGGCTGGGGTTGGCAAGGTGGCCAGGTGGCCATGACAGATCCCGCTACTCAAACTGCCGCTGCGGGACCTTCCTCCGGGCGGGACGCGATCGACGTGTTCGAAAGTGCACGGCTTCGGCCGCGCTTCTGGATCCTCGTCGTACTCCTGATGACGCAGGGAATTTTCGAGTTCTTCGACTTCTTCATCGTCGGATTCCTCGTCAGCGTGATCGGTCCGGAATGGAACCTGACCTTCGGGCAGACCTCCATCATCCTCCTGTCTGCGGGCGTTGGCCAACTGGTGGGTGCCATGCCATTCGCATGGTTTGCGGACAAATATGGCCGCAAGCCGGCGCTGATCCTCGGTACCGTGCTGTATTCGCTGGCAGCAGGTGCTGCCGCCTTCGTACCCGATGGCAACTGGATCCTGTTCGCCCTGCTGCGCTTCCTGGTGGGCGTGGGCTATGGCGGCACGCAGATCACCCTGCTCATCGAAATCGCGCCAACGCGGATGCGCACGATCCTGGCCAGCGCCAGTGGCGTGGTGGCACCGGGCGGCGTGTTGATGGCTTCGCTGCTGGTATCCGCCTTCCTTCCTTCCTGGGGATGGCGCGGGCTGGCGCTGCTGGGCTTCGCCCCGCTGATCGTGGCGGGATTGCTGTGGATCTGCATTCCGGAATCGGTCCGTTGGCTGATTACCCGCGGTCGTGGGGAAGAGGCTCGCGGCATCCTGGCCCGCTACATCGATGTACCGCGTGAAGAAATTCCCCTGCCGCAACCTCCGGCAGATACGAGCTCGGCAAACATGCTCGATCTGTTCCGCTATCCCAAGCGCATGCTGCTGATCGTGTTCATGACCACCGGCATCGGCATGGCAGGCTTCGGCGTTGCCCTGTGGGGCCCCACGATCATGAGCCAGCTGCTCGAGATCTCGACCGAGGAAGTGGCTGCCTACTTTGTCTATGTCAGCGCCAGCGGCATGATCGGCCGCGCAATCTGGACCATCACGCCGCATTTCATCGGGCGCTGGCGCAGCGCGCTGATCTGCCTGTGGGGCGCGTCGGCGGCGGTGATCGGTGCGGCTCTGTTCTATCCGCACTTCATCGCCGGTGTGCCGGTGTTCCTGATCTGCCTGGTCATCGGGGCGCTGTTCTATGACGGCGGTGCCTCCAACACGAGCCCGTTCGGAACCGAACTGTTCCCGGTGCGCATGGCGGCGCAAGGCGGTGGCCTGGTGCAGCTGGTGAGCGGCTTCTCGAAGCTGGGAGGCCCGCTGATACTCGCGATGATCGCGGGCAGCAGCAACCTGCTTTCCCCCGAAGCGACCGAAGCTGCGATCACGCCCGGCTTCCTGACACTGGCAGGCTTTTCCGTGCTTGGCGGTCTCGCGCTGCTGGTGCTGCGCTATGAAACCAATGGCGTGCGCATGGCGATCGACGATGCCGATCTGCGCGCACATGAAAGGAAGGCCCGCGAATGACCGGTTTCACCCTATCCCGCCGGGCAACGATGCTCGGGGCCAGCGGCCTCCTGCTGGCTGGTAGCGGATTCGGCCGCCTTGCCGCCCAGGTCCGCCCGACCGGACCTGCCACGGTGAGGACCACAGCGGGTCTGCTGCGCGGCGATGTGGAGCATGGCGTGCATGTCTTTCGCGGCGTGCCTTATGGCGAGCCGACCGGAGGTGCCGCGCGCTTCAAACCGCCGTCGCCCAAGGCTGCTTGGGAAGGCGTGCGCAATGCAGACAGCTTCGCGCCCCGATCTCCCCAGCGTGGCGGGCTTGGCGGACCACGCGATGCGGCACATTCCGAGGATTGCCTTGCACTCAACGTCTGGACCGGATCGCTGCAAGGCGAAAAGCCTGTCATGGTCTGGCTGCACGGCGGCGGCTGGGAAGTGGGCGGGTCCAACGATCCGGTTTCGAACGGAGCCTATCTGGCGGCCATGCAGGATGTGGTGCTGGTTTCGGTAAACCACCGGCTGAACGTTTTCGGCTATCTCAACCTCGCCGGCATCGGCGGAGACGAATACGCGCTCTCCGGCCAGGCAGGCATTCTCGACGTAGTGCTGGCGCTGCAATGGGTGCGCGACAATATTGCCGAATTCGGTGGCGATCCGGAGCGGGTGATGATCCTTGGCCAGTCTGGTGGCGGGCGCAAGGTCAGTACGCTGATGGCCATGCCCCCGGCAGCCGGCCTGTTCCATCGCGCCAATGTGATCAGCGGATCGGGGCTGAGGATGGACGATTTCGCGATCGGGCATGATCGCGCCGAAAGGCTGCTGCGCAAGCTCGACATACCGCAAGCCAGCTTCAAGCGGCTGCTGGAAGTGCCGACCGCCCGGCTGACCGCTGCCGGCATAGAGGTACGCAACGAAACCGGCCAGTTCCGCCCCTGGGTGGACGGGGTGGTGCTGCCGCAGGATCCCTTTGTGCCCACCGCGCCGCTGGTATCAGCCCATGTGCCGATGCTGATCGGTACCGCTCGCGAGGAGACCTCGGTCTTTACCGGCAGCGTACCCGAATATGTCGATATGGACGATGCGCGCCTGCTTGAGGCAACCATCCCCTTCTTCCCGCCCGGCGAAGCCGCCCCGGCCATCGCGGCGTGGAAGCAGCGACTTCCTGATTGGGACAACGGGAAGCTCTATGCCCGCCTGATCACGGACCGCAGTTATGGTCTCGATGCAATGTTGCAGGCCGAAGCGAAGTCGGCCTTGGGGGCGGCACCGGCCTATCTCTACACGATCGACCACAAGACGACCGTGGGCGCCTTCGAGGGTGTAACGCCGCACGGCCAGGACTTGCCCTTCATTTTCGGCAACCTCGATGCCTGGCCCTTCATCTCCGAAGTCACGGCCAAGGAAGAACAGCTTCGCTCCGTCATGACCGGAGCTTGGGCAGCGTTTGCCCGCGATGGCGTGCCTGCACACCCCGACATGCCGCAATGGCTGCCTTACGAACCTTCGCTCAGGGCAACCATGCTTCTGGGCGAAGGCATCCGCCAGCGGAGCGACCCATTCAAGTTCGAGCGCGAATACATGTCGCGCATCGGTACCGAACAGTCCGGCCCGCGCGAGCCTGTGCCGCCCGGCCCCTGGATCCGTTAGTCACCTTCAGCATCACACAAGGAATTATCATGGAACCACCCAAACTTGAATTCGCCTTCGAGATCCAGATCGAGCTGAGCAAGCGCTTCCGCTATGGCCCCTGCACCGACGGGATGGAACGCGGCCATGTGCACGTGTTGGGCGGTACCATCACCGGCCCCCGCTTCAACGGCCGCGTGGTTCCCGGCACGGGTGGTGACTGGCCCGTCATCCGCCCCGACAACACCTGCGTCTTCAATGCGCGCTATCTGCTGGAAGCGGATGACGGCACTTTGATCCAGCTGCGCAACACCGGCATCCGCCACGGTTCGCCCGAAGTGCTGGAGCGGCTGCAGAATTACGAGCCGGTCGATCCGGACGAATATTACATGCGCATCACGCCTTATTTCGATGCGCCCGAAGGCCCGCACGGCTGGCTGAGCCGCACCGTATTCCTTGGCAAGGCGAACCGCCGCGAGAACGATTCGGTATTCAGCTACTGGGCCGTTGTGTGAAGCATAGGTGGAGCATTGCGGCAGTCACGCTGGCCCTGCCCGCCCTGGCACTGAGCCAGGGCGGCGGCCTGCTTGCCGCAGGCACCAACGCATCGCCTGCACTCGCGCAGCAATGCTCCGCCGCCGCCCTCGCCTTGCCCGGCAATGTCTCGGCAGAGATCGTGACGCCGATCGCTCCGGGGTGGACCAGCCCGCCACTTTTTTCACCGGGGGCGGGAGAACCGGTTGGCGTTGCCTTTTGCCGCGTGGCGGGGGCAATCGAGGGCGATATCGGCTTTGAAGTATGGCTGCCCGATCCTGCTGCCTACAATGGCAGGCTGCTTGGCGCAGGCGTTGGCGGAGAAGCCGGTTACATCAACTACACCGACATGGCCCGCGCAGTGGAACAGGGCTTTGTCGCAACTTCCAGCGACACCGGCCATTCCCGCGGCGAAATGTGGATCGATGATCCACACAAGACCGCCAATTATTCACACCGGTCCTATCACCTGATGACCGTGGCCGCGAAAGAGATCGCGGCATCCTTTTACGGTGAGGAAGTAGACCGGTCCTACTTTGTCGGCTGTTCGGGTGGCGGACGGCTGGGCATGCGGGAAATGCAGCTGCATCCTGGCGATTATGACGGCATGCTGATCGGCGCGCCGGGGCTGGATGTGCCGCTGCTCGCCGCGCGCTTCATGCAGGTCTATCGCGCACAGGCAAATCCGCCGGGCACACAATTGAGCGAAGCGGACTGGCAACTGGTGGCCGATGGCGCAGTGAAGAGCTGCGATGCGAATGACGGCCTCGCCGACGGAGTCATAGCCGATCCGCGCCGCTGCGGGTTTCGCCCGCGCGAACTGCTGTGCCGCAGCGGTCAGGAAGAAGGCTGTCTCACCGCAGCCAAACTGTCCGCTGTCGAAGGCATTGTGCAGCCACTCACGGACACGCGTGGGATAGAGCATGACCATGGCTTGCTGCCGGGCATCACCGCCCGGCCCGGCGGCCTGCCGCCGCTTCCGGCGCTCATGTTCGGCCTCGCCAATGGCACCTATCCGGACTGGTCGCCGGAAGATTTCGACCTGGCGGCAGACCTTCGCGCCGCGAGGTCGCGTTTTTCAGCCATGGATGCCAGCGATCCCGACCTTTCGGATTTCGCCGAGCGTGGCGGCCGGGTGATCTTCTATCACGGCTGGGCAGATGCCTCCGTCCAGCCGGAAAGCACGATCGAATATGTATCCGGGCTGGTGCCGGTGCGCGGCGAGCTCGAGCCCGATTATGCGCAACTCTACATGGTGCCGGGCATGGAGCATTGCTCCGGCGGTGCAGGGACCGACGCATTCGGCGGTTCGGGTGACCGCAGGCCCACAGGCGATCCGCAAAGCGACATGCTTGCCGCCCTGATCGCGTGGGTCGAAGGCGGGGACAGGCCGGAAATCATCAAGGCGCGCCGCTTTGGCGCCGGAGGCAGGATCGAGCGTACCCGTCCCTTGTGCCCCTGGCCGCAGGAAGCGGTCTGGGATGGCAAGGGCAATCCCGACGAGGCTGCGAGCTTCCAATGCAGACGGGTGAACGGGCGCGCGAGCATTGAAACGGGAGAAAGAGAAATGGCCAGCACCGCAGCACTTTGGCCGGTGACGCAGATCATCGCCGATGGGGCCATTACCCCGCCCGATGTCACCGCGAGCCCGGAATATGTCGCGAAAACGGCCCGCAACCGCGCGATCATGACCGATTTCGTGACCCTGCTGTACGAGAAGAAGCAGCCGCGACTGGCGTTCGAGCGTTACGTTGACGAAGGCTATATCCAGCACAACCCGAATATACCGGACGGGCGCGAGGAAGCGCTGGCATGGCTGGAGCCGGTCTGGGACCTGCCCGAAGCTGAGATACAGGTCCGCCGTGTGCTGGTGGATGGTGACTATGCCTTCGTCCAGATCATCGGGCGGATGAATCGCGATGATCCCGGCAGCGCGGTGATGAATATCTTCCGCCTCGAAGACGGGATCATCATGGAGCACTGGGACGTGACACAGGCCATGCCGGAAAGCACCGCCAGCGGCAGGCCACTGGGCTGACGACGGCCATCGGAGGGGACCCAATGCGCATCTCACCACTTCTGGCAGCCTTCGCTGCCCTGGCGCTTTCTTCCTGTTCCGGACAGGACAGCAGCGCATTACCGCCGATAGGTGCGGGCGATAACTGGGACAATCCCGGCGGCGACTGGGCTGGCAGCCATTTCAGCCGACTGGCCGATATCACCCCGGAAAACGCCGATCGCCTCGGCTTCGCGTGGGAGTATGACCTTGGCACCAGCCGCGTGCAGGAAGCGACCCCGGTCGTGCTGGACGGGATCATGTACACCAGCGGCAATCTTGGCCGCGTCTATGCGCTTGATGCCGCGAGCGGCGAGGAGCTGTGGACCTTCACGCCGGAGGTAGACCAGCAATACAATCGCTATGCCTGCTGCGATCAGGCCAATCGCGGCATTGCGATCAACGAGGATCACGTCTTCGTGGGCGCGCTGGACGGCTGGCTCTATGCGCTGGACCGGGAAACCGGGGCCGTGGCGTGGAAGGCGGACAGTTTCCATCACCGCGACCGCGGCTATTCCAGCACCGGCGCACCCGAACTTGCCGGTGATGTGGTGGTCATCGGCAACGGCGGCGCGGAATACGACGCGCGCGGATATGTCACCGCTTTCGACGTCGAGACCGGCGAGGAGGCATGGCGCTTCTACACCATCCCGCGCGATCCGGCGCAAGGCCCGCAGGAAAGCGAGGCGCTGGAAGCCGCACTGGAAAGCTGGAGCGAGGAAACCCGCTGGGACCTTGGCGGAGGCGGCACGGCGTGGGATGCGATCGAGTACGATCCGGTGCATGACCAGGTCATCGTCGGGGTCGGCAATGGCGGCCCCTACCCCGCATCGTCACGATCGCCCGGCGGCGGAGACAACCTCTACCTCAGCTCGCTGGTGGCACTCGACCGGGCAACCGGCGAGATGAAGTGGCACTTCCAGGAAACGCCGCAGGACAGCTGGGATTTCACCGCCGTGCAGCCGATGATCCTTGCTGCCATGGAGTTCGATGGCGCGATGCACGATGTGGTGCTGCACGCCCCCAAGAACGGCTTCTACTTCGTGGTCGACCGGGTAAGCGGCAAGCCCCTGCTCGCCGAACAGATGGTGCGCACAAGCTGGGCAAGCGGGTGGAACCTCGAAACCGGCAGGCCTGTGCTGACACCCGAAAGCTCGGACTATTCCGAAGGGCCCAAGCTGGTTTTCCCGGCCCCACCGGGCGCGCGCAACTGGTATCCGGCCGCATACGATCCCGAACGCAATCTCTACTTCGCCTCATTCCTCGATATGGGGAACCTGATGCATATCCCCGATGCCCTGCGCCAGCCGGAACACCGGCCACGCGGCCTGACCAGCGCGGTCGATGCGATCTTCACACCCTATCTCCAGCAGGCGCTGGAGGGAATGCCCGCAGATTTCCAGGACCAGGTCAAGGCGCTGCCCGAATGGCAATGGGTGGTGGACAAGCCCTTCAGCTCGCAAGTGCGGGCCATCGATGCGAAGACCGGCGAAACACGCTGGACTGCCGATTACGAGGGCTGGCAGGATCGTTCAGGCATGCTGGCGACGCAGACCGGACTGGTCTTCCATGGCGACCTGGCTGGCAGGCTGGTGGTGCGTGATGCGGAAACCGGCATGGTGCTGAAAACCATCGACACCGGCACGGCGATCATGGCAGCGCCGATGACCTACAAGGTCGACGGCGTGCAATATGTCGCGGTGCAGGCTGGCTGGGGCGGCGGCGGCATGAGCCTGGTGCCGCAATATTCGGCTGCGTATGCCAAGCCCAACACCAACCGCATCCTGGTGTTCAGGCTGGATGGCGGCGAAGTGCCGATACCTGCTGACCTGCCGCCCATCGCAGCCACACCCGAACCTCCGGCGCAGCTTCCGGGCGTGACTGCGGCCATGATCGCACGCGGTGGAGTGCTGTTTGCCGACAATTGTTCCATCTGCCATTCGAACCAGCCGCGGGCCCCCGTCCCCAACCTCTTGCACATGAACGATGGCACCCATGCCGCATTCGACCAAATCGTGCTGGATGGCCTGCTGCTGGCGAACGGGATGCCGCGCTGGGATGACTTGCTGGATGCTTCCGACAGCAAGGCGATACACGCCTATCTGATAGACGAGCAGCGCAAGGCCCATGAAAGAGACCGGCGCGACGGACCGCCCGACGAGATGATCTATTCGCGTGGCACCACCAATCGTTCGATGCATTAGCATTCAGCGCACACGCTGTTCATGCAGCCCGATTGCGATGTAGAATCGAGTTCCGGATGCCAAGATGCGGGCCGGTAGCGGGCAGTCCAGTTCAGGCACTCGCGCGAGGTTCTGCAGCGCGTGACGAGTTCGGTCGTGATCGGTTGTGAAGGTGCTGCCAGTCCGATTGCAGCTCGTCCCCGATCGATGTCGCTTCGCCTTTGCCAGGTTTGTTCCACATCTCCTCGGTCGCTCGCCCAAAGATCGAGGGGGTTCCGCCCTTCAACCGCGCCACGCGCTCACCTGCCAGTGCAGCTTCGACCAAGGTGGCGCCGATAGGTTTCTGGTCCTTGGAGCGGCGGCCTGCTCGCTTGCCGACGCTGACCAGCCAGACATCGCCGGGTTCAATCATTCTGCGGCCACCTTCAGGTGTGCCTGCGCGCCTTCCCTGCAGGCAGAGGCAAGTGCCGGGGTGAACGGCGGTGCTGTCAGTCTTACGGAAATTCGTCTTCGGTTGGCAAATGCTACTTTCCAGCAGTGCAGGCCAAGAGCGCACGTCCAGCCAGCTCCAGCGCGCCGACCGGTCCGGCATCGTCACCCAGCGCAGGCGGACAGATGACCCTGTCCAGTTGCAAGGTTTCCTTGGGGCCAAGGTATCCGGCCAGCAAGGACGGCACTATGCGGCGCGCCCGTTCGATCAGATGCGGCTGGCGGTTGGCAACACCGCCGCCAATGACGATCCGCTGGGGCGACAGTGTGAGGACGAGGAAGGCGACCAGCTCGGCCAGGTCGTGGCCGACAGGGTCCCATTCAGGGGCGGTCGGATCGAGCAGGCCCGGCTCTACCGGCAGCCTTGCGTGAAGCGCAGGCCCGGCAATCAGCCCTTCGATGCAATCGCCGTGAAACGGACAGGCACCGCCAAAACCGTCACCATCCGCGCGGCGCAGGCGCAGGTGGCCGATCTCGGGATGAAGGCGCCCGTGAACCGGCTGCCCGTTGACAAGTACGCCGCCGCCAAGCCCTGTGCCGATGGTCAGGTAGACCATGGTAGAGCAGCCGCGAGCGGCGCCATGTTCATATTCCGCCAGCGCGGCAGCATTCACATCGGTATCGAGCATGAGCGGGCAGCCGAATTGCGCGCGGACCATGTCGAGCAACTTTGCGCGCGCCCAGCCGGGCTTTGGCGTATCGAGTATGGTGCCGTAATCCTCCGCCCGGGGATCGACACGAACCGGACCGAAGCTGGCAATGCCGATCGCCGCGACGGGCGCCGCCTTGTCCCAATCGGTGATTGCTGCCAGCGCGGCTGCCAGGGCTTCCTCAGGGGTGGTCGTGGGAAAGACGCGCCGTTCGGCGATGCGTTCGCCTTCGCCAAGGACTGCGATGCACTTGGTGCCGCCAAGTTCGATGCCAGCCAGTCGCGCCATGTTCGCTTCCCTTATCCCTGCGGGGGTGGCTGCCGCTATCCGTTGGCGAATGCCCGGGCAAGCGCGGCGATCTTGGAGCGGTTGAATTCCCGCGCCAGGACAGTATCGGCCGCCACCCGGTCAAATCCGTGGAAAGCGCCGGGCACCACGACCAGTTCGGTGGGAACATTGGCCAGCACAAGGCTGCGGGCGTATTCGATATCTTCGGCGGCAAACAGATCGACTGCGCCAACGCCGATCCAGGCAGGCGGCAAATCCGACAAGTCGGGCTGGCGGGCCGGAACGGCCGCCACGGGTACATCCGCAGTGCCGGGAGCCATGCCGAGAAAGCTCTGCCAGCCGAGCACGTTTTCCGGCGGGCTCCATCCGACAGTCGCGATATGGGCCGGAACGGCTGTCGAGCTACCGGTGCGGTCATCGATCATGGGATAGACGAGTGACTGGAACAGCACCGGCACCTCGCCCCGGTCACGCGCCTTGATCGCCAGTATGGCAGCATGTCCGCCGCCCGCGCTTTCGCCCATGAGCGCGATCCGGGCGCGGTCGACACCAAGCATCTCTGCATGGTCATGCAGCCACCTGAGGCCGGCATAGGTTTCTTCGGTGGACTCGCTGTAACGCGCGGCGGGCGAGAGGCGGTATTCGACACTGACAATGGTGCAGTCCAGGTCCCGCGCCGTTTCCTGAAGGTACAGCAGCTCGCCTCGCGCGCTGCCGACCAGATGCCCGCCGCCGTGGATATGGAGGATAGCCGGACGCGCCAGTGTCGGTTCCGAATTGACGACGAAGACCTTGACCGAAGGCAGACCATCGCGCGCAGGTACATCTTGCTCCTGCACCGGGATATCGGGGAGCAATTCGGGCGACGGCGGCGCTGCATCGGCAGGCATGTTGCGCAACAGCTCTTCGGTGATCGGCGGAAACCCCGATTCGATCATCCGCCGCGCCGCAGGCCGCAATTCCGGCGCAATGGGAGCAAGCCGCCCGGCAGTGTCCAGCCCTTCAAGGCTCCATCCGGCCTGGGCCCGGACAAGCCCGGGCCGCGCCATCACCGCAGCCGCAATCGCGCCCAGACCCAGCCGACCGGCATCACGCCTGCTCAATTCCATCGCGCATCCTCCCACTTTGTCGCCCTTCCTGCCGCCGCCCTGGCGACAGTTCCGGCAGGCAATGGATCAGTATGACAGCAACCGGACGCGCAAGCCAATGGTGCGCGGGGTCGGACCGGAACCGGACAGCGGGCCATTGTTGCCCACGAAGGTCGGCCCGCGTTCGTCGAACAGGTTGTTGCCGATCAGCGCGACTTCCCAGTTATCGGACCTTACGCCTGCGGTGAAATTCACGAGGTTGTAGGGATTGGCCACGATCCCGCTGGCTTGCAGGCGATCACCGCTGTGGCTGAAGGACACATTGCCGAAGCCATCCCAGTCGGGCGTGATGCCAGTGTTGTAATTGGCATCGATGCGCCAGTTGTCCGACAGCGTATTGATCAGGCGGGCGCCCGGGCGCAGCAGCGGCTGGGCTTCGGCGATCACCTCGTTCACCGTGTCATATTCGCTGTCATTGATATTGCCGACAAAGCCGAGGCTGAGGCCGTCGACCGGCGTGCGCCAGCGCAGCTCGAGGTCAATGCCTTGCGTGGTGGCATCACCGAAATTGGCAAAGCCGTTGACCCCGTCGATGCCGCCGGTCACCGATGTCTGGAGGTTGGTATATTCCAGCCTGTACAGGTTGAGGCCGACATTCAGCGTATCGTCGGATGTGCGCCATTTGAGGCCGAATTCGTAGTTCTTGGAACTTTCCGGATCCAGCGCAACCGTGGCAGGCACGCCCGCCAGTTCCAGCGATTCCACCTGCACGCGCGACTGCACGATACCCGGCCGGAAGCCGGTGGCTGCCGACACGAACATCGTCAGATTGTCATTGGGCAGGTAGGTCAGGTTGAGGCGCCAGGTCTCGACGCTTGCCTTGGTCGGGACAGTGCCCGTTCCGTCGCGGAAGGAACGGTCATCGTGATAGGTGCGGATGCCGGCCAGCGGGATCAGCTTGCCATCGAGCAATTCATAGCTGACTTCGCCAAAGACAGCCCAGTTTTCGGTCAGCGTGTCGTTGTCGGCATTGATGTTGACGAAGGGCGGGATCTGCAAAGCATTTTCCTGCGGACCGCTCCCGTTCTGGTAAGACGCGCCGATGAGCCAGTTAAACGGACCATCGCCGGTGGAGTTCACCCGCACTTCCTGCGCGAACATCTTGGGGAAGAACTGGCTGGAGAAGGAACCCGCAGGCGAAATTGGGATGTTGATACCGAATTCGCCTTCCAGGTTGCTGGTGGCGCTGGTGACCGAGAAAGCATCGAAATCCACCGTGGCGGTGAGGCTCCAAAGGGTAAAGTCACCGTTGGAGAAGCCGTCCTGTCCAGCCGTATTCTCGAAATAGACCGGATCGACCGACGCGGTGAAGCCGGTAAAGTTCTGGCGCGGACGGAAATTCCAGTACTGCCCGCGGATCGTCACATTGTCGCTCGGCTTGAACAGGGCGACAACGCGCAGGTCGTCGTTCTTCGCGCTGTTGACGTCGGTTTCATCGGGCGTGCCGTCAAAGGCCCCGTAATAGACATCGGCATAGCCCGCATCGCGTGAAAATCCGCCGCTGACGCGGAAGGCCAGCATGTCTTCGGCCACCGGGATGGAAACCGCGCCAGCCATGCCGTAATTCAGATCACTGGCGCCGCGCGTGGCCGATGCCTCGGCCTCGAAGGTATATTCGAAGTCGCGCAGATCCGGATCGCGCGTGTGGAAGATGAACACGCCGCCGGAAGAACCCTGGCCATAGAGCGTGCCATGCGGACCACGCAGGACCTCGACCCGCTCCATGTCGATGAAGCGTACTGGCGGCGCGATGCCGAAGTTGGTGACGATAAAAGGCGTATCGTCCAGATAATAGCCGATCGGTGAATCGCCGTTCTGGGTTACGTTGCCGCGCAGGTTGTAGAAGCGCGAAGCATTGGACTGGCGAAAGCCTTCCTGTGCGCCCGGCACTGCGGAGACCAGGTCACCGATGGTGGTGATATTGCGTTCGCGCAGGTCTTCGCCATCGAAAACCTGGATCGCGAGCGGGGCCTCCTGAAGCTCCTGCGCGCCCACCTTGGATGCCGTCACCACGATGCGGCTGTCATCGGCGATCGAAGCGGCGGAATCGCCTGCATCCCCTGCCTCGCCCTCGCCAGCCTGTGCGTAGGCCGCGCCACTAGCCAGCACCGCTGCGATGGCACTTGCCACGGAAATATGCCGAAAATACCTCATGTCCAACCCTCCCGTTTCACTGGATTGCATCTCAAGGCAATCCTTTGCACTTTAAGATTTCCAACATCCCGCGATACGAGTCAATGCAAAAAGACAATCGATTGCATAACAACGTCGAGAACGATCCAGGGATGGCTTCTCGCTATCCGCTGATCTGCGCGCGGGTTCCCTCCAGCTGCAGCTGGATATCGGGAGCAAAACTTGCGCCGAAGCGACGGCCCGAACGCGCTCCCGCCTCGCCCCAGTCATCCACGAAGCTGGTCACGGCAAGATCGGGCGTGACCAGCCAGCTGTAGGCCTGCGCCGGAGCTGCTGCGGGATTGGCGAAGACGAGCCCTGTTCCGTTCAGCGGCTGCCACCCTTCCAGCAGGCTGCCCGACACCATGCCGTACAGCCCGGTCGGCCCTGTGGGTCCGTCCGGATTGAAGACATGCCTCTGGGTTGACCAGAAGAGATAATAGAGCCCTTCGTGGACAATCGCGTGCGGCCGTTCGAGCTCATTGTTCAGCCCGTCTGCCGATATGACGGGCGGCAGGACCTGCCAGCGATCAAGCGTGGCATCACAGGCCGCAGCCAGGCCCACCACGCCGTTGAAGGACGACTGCGAGCCTGCCGCGGACGCTGCGAACAACAGGTAGCTTTGCCCGTCGGCAGGATCGCGAAAATAGGCCGGGTCGCGGAACGCCTTGATCGTGCCAATGGTCCCCTCACCCCCATCGCTCGGCATGTAGAACCGGGGATCGCAGGCGACGATCTCTTCTAGATCACGCCAGCCCGACAGCCCGATCATCTGCCCTTGCGCAATGTCTGCCCGGGCGCGGAAAAGGCGCTGCCGGAAGGTGAGTTCGGCCTCGCCCCGTTGACCGGTGGCAGTGAAGTACAAGGTGACCACGCCGGTTGCCGGATCAAGCACCGCCGAGCCGGACCATTCGCGGCTGCCGGGCGAAAATCCATCGGGCATGGCCGGACCAAGATGCGTCCACTGCCCGCCCCGCCGCTGCAGCAGGTGTATGCGGGCATGGCCATGCCGTTCGTCCGGATCGTCGAACTGCGGCGCGCCGAGCGCCATCCACAGGCTGATGCCATTGCCGATGTCGGCGGGTGAACCATCCGCGAGCTGCACCGGCCAGGCGTCCCAGATATCGAGACCGGCTGCCACCCGGGCAAAGTCTGCCTTACCGATGACGGGCGCCACGCTTGTGCCTGCGGTTTCGAACTGGCCGGAAGGCGGGGTCACCCAGCGCGTCGCCGCGTGGCCTGGCGAACCACCAGGCTGCACCGCAGGCGCCGCGCCCTTGATGTTGGGAATGTCTGTCATGTCTCAAATCTTGCCTTGCAGCGTCGCCTCATCTGCCTCGTAATCCGCCGAGTTGCGGCGCGACAGGCGATCGAGGAATGGTTTGCGGGCGAGGTTCCATGCGCACAGGGCCACCAGCAGCGTGGAAAAGACCGCTCCCAGAAGGATGGCATATTTGCTGTCTGCCATCACATCGCCCAGCGCCCCCATCAGCAGCGGCGCGACAACCGCGCTGACGCAGGTGAAGAACAGCAGCAGCCCCGCTATGGAGCCGTGCCGCCCCTTGTCGAAACAGCTGATACCGGTGGAATTGATCGTCGGGTAGAGCACCGACATGAACAGCCCGGTGGCAGGCAAGGCGAAAACCGCTGCCTCGCGCCCGCCCGCCACGGCAATCCAGAAGAGCACCGTCATTGCCGCGCTGCAGGCAGCGATGACCGTGGACCAGCTGAAGCGGCCAAGCAGCCACACGCCCAGGAACCGGCCTGCCGCGCGCAGGATGAAGAAGATCGACACGAGATAGCCTGCAAGCACCATCCATGAGCCCTCGTAATCGGCGATGTAGGTTGGCGCCCATACGTAGATCGCTGCCTCTGCACCGACATAGAGCATGAGCGCAGTGCCGAAAAACAGCGATGCCGGATCGCCTGCAAGACGGATGGCATCGGTTGCGCGGGTGGGCTGCTCGCTCGCCTTGATCGGCTTGGGGAAACGTGCCCCCGCGGTCCCGAGGATCAGCAGGCCGCACATGATCGCAGCCACCAGATACACCCACTTCCAGCTTGCGCCCACTTGCAGAAGGTAGGCAACGATGGCCGGACCGACGATGGCCCCTACGCCGAAAAAGCCCTCGATCAGGTTCATCGTGCGCACATGGTCGGTCGTCGATCGCGACAGGTCGCCGATCAGTGCCAGCGCCCCCGCCTTGAAAATGCCGATGCCGAGGCCGGAGATGAACAGCAGCGCGGTGAAGAACAGGAAATCGTGACCCGCGGCAAACAGCGCCGAGCCCAGTCCGAACATGACCAGACCAAGCAGGATGGTGGCCTTTCGCCCGAAGCGGTCGGCAAGGAAGCCGAGCCCGATCGCCGAAATCGCAATGCCCGACATGGTGGCATACTGGAACGAGCCCCCGGCGGTGAGGCCAAGCTCGAATTCCCGAATCACTTCGGGGATCACCGTACCCACGGAATCGGTGGTCATCGCGAACATGGCGAACATGCCGAATACGAGGACCTTGAGGAGCAGCGGGCTTTCCCGCCCGCCGGATTTTTCGCGACTGTCCATCGCTCAATCCGCCAGGTGCTGTTCGAAAAACTGGACCATTATCTCGTATGCCTCTCGTGCCTCGGGAAGTTCGGAATTGTAGATGAAGCCGTGGAACATGCCGTCCCAGGCATGCAGGCGCGACTTCCCGCCCGCGCGTGTCAGGGCATTGTGCGAATTCAGCGCCGCGGAAAGCTCGAATGACCGCGTCCCGCTGATGAACAGGGTAGGCGGGAACCGTCCCATCACCTCATCCGATGCGAGCGGATAGACCAGTGGATCTTCGGGGTCCGCATCGCCCAGATAATCCGGCCCCGGCGGCGGACCATCCCGCACAGGACCTTCCGGCCGATTCCCGAGCGGTGGCAGGTAGCCGTTCAGCGCACCGGCGATTGCCGTGGCATCACCTCCGCTATAACCGCCAAGAGAGGCACAGAAGACACCCAGAGCGCCCGGCAGCGGCAGCCCATGCTCATCGAACCATGCCACGGATTGCGCCGCCAGCACGCCGCCTGCAGAACAGCCATAGATGCCGATGCGTTCCGGCGAATAGGCTTGCAGGATCTCGCGATACACGGCGGCCACGTCCTCGCTTGCTGCCGGGAAACGGTGCTCCGGCGCCATGCGATAATCGACCGAGATGACCTTGATCCGCATGAGGGCAGCCAGCGGAACCGATTCCACCAGCGAGGCAGAGCGACCGCCGGTGGTAAAGCCGCCGCCATGCAGGTTGATCAGAACACGCCCCGCATTTTCCGGCGCAATCCCGTCTGCCGGCGTCACCACATCGACCACGACCCCGCCAATGCGGTCCTCTGCAATGTCCACTGCATAACGCTGGCGCATCGGCTGGAGGAAGTCCTGCATGATGCCATCCTGCCGCGCGCGTTCCTGCGTGATATCGGCCACGGGGGTGCCGAACGGCTTGTCCACGATAAGGTGGCGCAGATAGTCCCGCGCTTCCTCGCTCGCCATGTCCGACAGGGGGACCGACACGCCATCCAGCCGCACCGTGCCATCCGCCGAAATACGCTCGTCTGCCTGGGCAAGCGCGCGCCCGCTGGCAGGCCCCAGCACCAGGACAGCAGCGCCAAGACTGGCGCAAGCCGCGAGGAGCGCGGTGCGCCTCACCCTTCGACGTCCTCGACCAGGTCGATCAATCCCTCGATTATTGCGGTTTCGGCACAGCCGGGCTGCAGGCGCGAGGACAGCACTTCGAAGGTGTGCTGAGCATAGGCCTCGTCATTGGGAATATAGCCAGATCCGGCAATCCCGTTCGTCAGCGTTGCCATCATCGTGTTGGCATGCGGGGACTGCGCCTTGAAACGCTGGGCAATCAGGTTGAACACCTCCGCATCGACCCCGCCGATATAGACATCGCCCAGGCGCAGCATGCTCAGCCGCAGGTCGACCGGATCAGCCGCTTCATATGTTCCGGCATATCCTGCACGGCCGCTGTCGAGGCGCCTGCGGCCCGGGCAGCTTACCGTCACGTTCGTGCCGGCAATGACCGCATCATCGTGGGGGCGTTGCAGGCCGGAACGCATGACGTGCAACACCTCTTCCGCCAGCATCAGTCCCAACGCCGCGTTCACCTGCTTCTGCTGGTCAAGCAGCAACTGCACGCGCGGATTGTCGCGATCGAGGCCCTGCCCGCCGGGAGGCATGGCATTCGATATGTCCTCGCCACGGCTGGCGTAATCATCGATCCGTATCTGGCGCAGTTCATAGGTCTGGTTGAAGAATATCGGGTTCTGGTCGCCCGAGGCACCGCTGGACCAGACCGCAACGGCATCACCACCCAGGGATGCCTCCAGATAGGCCGAGGCAGCGCCGGGAATATCACCGCTGATCATGTCGAGATTGCCGGTCACGACCGGATGAACGGCATAGTTGTAATAGACCGCGATCGGTTCGCCAGCGGGCGTTTCGAGCCGCAGCACCGCCACGGTCTTGTCGGAAGGCCCTGCGTAATTCGGCCCCTCCCACCAGCGCCGGTTCTCCGGGTGGATGATGGCGCGATTGACATTGATCCAGGATTGCCCCGTGCCGAAAGCCATTCTGGCTGGCTGCAGGTTTCCTGTCGCCTGGCGTATGGCCTCGAACAGCATTTCGCCATAATCGTCGCTCCGCCCGAACGGGGCGCTATGGGTATGCGTGGCGGTGATCATGAGATTGTCGCGGCCGATGCCCAGTTCGCGCTCGGCGCGATCGCGCAGGCTCTCCCACAGCGGTGTCGGCAAGGCACCGGCATCGACAGTCAGCAAGGCAGCCCGCTGCTGGCCATTGTCGATCACGATGGCGCGGGCATAGAGCGGATCGAGCACGCCTTGCGAAGTGGGCGGAAGGTCCGCTTCTGCCGGGGTAATATCCACACGGGCGGCCCCCGCCTGCAACTGGCCCGCCGCGGACTGCGCGGCGGCCGGAGGTGCCAGGACCAACACGGTTGCGACAGCCAGGAGGAACCAGGCTGCCAGTATCCCGCGATGGGATTCCCGGCTTGCAATGAAATGAAGGGGTGCAGGCATGTTCTCTCTCCGATCCTCTCGATTCTGCAATCGATTGCCCCCATGCATAGTGCGCATTGCCCTTGGCGGCAACTGCGCTATTCTCGCATCGTGCATTGACCCGATCATTTCGTGCGGAGAAAACATTTTGGCTGGCAGCAACTCGCCCGGCAAACCGGACAGGCCGGCAAAGCCGCAGAACATCCAGGACCTCGCGAAGATCGCCGGCGTTTCGGCGGCCACGGTTTCGCGCGCGCTGGCGGGAACGGGCAATATCTCCGCCAAGACCCGCGAGAGGATCAAGGCGCTTGCCAGCGAATATGACTTCCGACCCAGCAACATGGCGCGTAACCTGCGCACCGGGCGGACCGGAACGATCAGCGTGATCGTGCCACTGGGTCATGAAAAGACGCAGCACATCTCCGACCCGTTCTTCATGACGCTGCTTGGCTATATTGCCGATCTGGTCGCCGATCGCGGTTATGATCTCTTGCTGAGCAAGGTCGTGCCGCACGATCCCGAATGGCTCTCGCGCCAGGTCGATACCGGACGGGTGGACGGGATGATCATCATCGGCCAGTCGAACCAGTCCGACGTGATCAACAGCGTAGCGCGGTATTATGATCCTCTGGTGGTATGGGGCGCGGCGCTGAGCGAGCAGATCTACACTTCCGTCGGCAGCGACAACCGCCTGGGCGGGCGCATGGCCACCGAACACCTGCTTTCACTGGGCTGCCGCAGGCTGGCCTTTTTCGGCGACCCTTCGGTGCCGGAGGTGGAACAGCGCCTCAACGGATTTCGCGATGCCTTGCGGGAACATGGCCAGGGCGCCGCTGGCACCACCCTGCCGGTGCATTTCGTGGCGGAGCAGGCGGTCGAGGACATATCCGGCTTCCTTGACCTGGCCGAGAACCTCGACGGCATCTTCGCAACTTCCGACACAATCGCCATGACGGCGCTGCAAGCGCTGCAGGATCGCCGCCGCAATGTTCCGGAAGAGGTCAAGATCATCGGCTTCGACGATCTGGAGATCGCGCGCCGCACTGTCCCTTCGCTCAGTTCGGTGAAGCAGGACCTGCAGGCCGGCGCGCAGGCCCTGGTGGACCTGCTGTTCCGCAAGATCGCCGGAGAGAAGGTGGAATCGGTGATGCTCCAGCCGCAGCTAGCCGCCCGGGGCAGCACCGTAGCCGACTGATAGGCAAAGGCTGCGCCGATCAGTCGGCCGCACCATCCAGCACCCGCCGGATCGCGTCTTCGGCAAGGCCCTCCATAACGGCGTAACCTGCGCGGGTGGGATGAACCCCGTCATTGGCGTTGGCAGGGTCAAACGAATTGTCCGGCGCGCGCAGCGGCGTGAAGTAATCGACAAAGACCACGCCCTTGTCCCGGGCAAGATGGGCCAACATCGCGTTGAGCTGCGGCACGACCGGACGCGTGTCGAATTCCGGCCGCGGCAACAGGCGCGACATCGGCGGCAATGCCGCAAGGATCACCTTGATCTCGTTCGCCTGCGCAATGTCGATCATGGATGCGATCGTCCCGATATATTCGCGCGCGGTAATGGGCCCGGTCGCGCCGCCGATATCGTTGGTGCCTGCCATGATGTGCACCGCTTGCGGATCGAGCGCGACGACATCCTGCCAGAAGCGCGCCAGCATTTGCGGGCTGCTCTGGCCACTAATGCCGCGACCGACGAAGCCGTTCTGTGCGAAAAAGCCGGGATTGGCCTCGACCCAGCCTTCCGTGATCGAATCCCCCATGAACACCACGCGCGGTCGCACGCCGCTTTCCAGCAGGTCGGCATTGGCATCGCGATAGCGGCAGCGCAGCGGCCAGTCGGTTGCAAACTGCTCGGCCTGCCGCGCCCTGAAGGCCGCGCCGACCTCGCTGTCGCTGTTGAAGAAAGCCGCAGCCTGTTCGGACAATACATCGAGGTCGCGCGGACGGGTTTCGAACTGCGCCGCCAGCGTCTCCGCGTCACGCCCGACGGGGAGCGGACACTGGATTGTCGTGCCGTTCACGGCAGGAAATTCGCGCCCCATGGCAGAAGCACTATCCGCCTGCGGCTGTCCCTGCGCAGGCACGGCAAGGGCAAGCAGGGCGAAGGCTGGCGCTATGGTCTTCAGGGGCATGGGCGATCCTGTCCGCAAGGGTTTTGCCAGGAGCATAGCCGATCCGGCCCTTGACGCAATCGTTTGCGTATAATGCCGGCGCAAGCTATCAACCGCGCAGGGAGACGATGATGCGACTGAAAACCGTGTTCGCCGCACTGGCAATGGCAATGGCCTGCGTCCCGCTCCATGCGGCCGAACAGGCAGGCTGGGTCGAAAGCTGGGGCACAGCCCTGCCGCTGCAGCCGCCGCCTCCCTCGCCCTTTGGTGACGCGCCTCCCCCTCAACGCGCGGCACCGCCTCCGCCAGTGGCCGATGCGCCGGAACAGCCCAATCCGCGTGTCCCCTATCCCCGCAGCCTGCACGACCAGACCGTGCGGATGCTC
>JAUIJI010000144.1 GCA_030431435.1 Alphaproteobacteria bacterium
GCAGGTCGGCCCCGAAGCGCGCTTCATGCACCAGGGCATGACCAGTTCGGACGTGCTGGATACGACGCTGGCGGTGCAGCTGGCCCGCGCGACCGATATCCTGCTGGAAGACATGGACGCGCTGCTCGAAGCCATCAAGCGCCGCGCGCAGGAGCACAAATATACCGCCACCATCGGCCGCAGCCACGGCATCCATGCCGAGCCGACGACCTTCGGGCTGAAGCTGGCGCAGGCCTATGCCGAGTTCGACCGTTGCCGGGACCGGTTGCGCGCCGCCCGCGCCGAAATCGCCACCTGCGCCATTTCCGGCGCTGTCGGCACTTTCGCCAATATCGATCCGAGCGTGGAGGAATATGTCGCCGAACAACTGGGCCTTGCGGTGGAGCCGGTTTCCACACAGGTTATCCCGCGCGATCGCCACGCTGCCTATTTCGCGACGCTGGGCGTGATCGCCTCGTCGATGGAGCGGCTCGCAGTGGAAATCCGCCACTTGCAGCGCACCGAAGTGCTGGAGGTAGAGGAGTATTTCTCGCCCGGCCAGAAGGGTTCCTCGGCCATGCCGCACAAGCGCAATCCGATCCTGACCGAGAACCTCACCGGACAAGCGCGCATGATCCGTTCCTACGCCCTTCCCGCGATGGAGAACGTGGCGCTGTGGCACGAGCGCGATATCTCGCACTCTTCGGTGGAACGCTTCATCGGCCCTGATGCGACCATAACGCTCGACTTCGCCCTCGCCCGCCTCACCGGCGTGGTCGACAAGCTGCTGGTTTACCCCGAGCGGATGCAGAAGAACCTCGACCGCATGGGCGGCCTTGTCCACTCGCAGCGCGTGCTGCTGGCGCTGACGCAGGCCGGCATCACCCGCGACAATGCCTATCGCCTTGTCCAGCGCAACGCGATGAAGGTGTGGGAATCGGACGGCCAGCTCTCGCTGCTCGAACTGCTCAAGGCGGATGACGAGGTGAAAGCGGCGATGTCGGAAGAGGAACTGGCCGAGAAGTTCAACCTCGACTACCACTTCAAGCATGTCGACACGATTTTCGCCCGCGTTTTCGGCTAGAATCTCCTCCCCGATACGGGGAGGATTGTTGCGCGCCCCTGCCTAAGCGCCTAGCATCGCTTCGAGATATCTAACGGGAGGAGAAGCCCATGCAAATTGTCCGCACGGTAATCTGGGTCCTGCTGCTGGTGGCGCTGGCGATCTTCTCCTATGCCAACTGGATTCCCGTTTCGGTGCGCGTGTGGGACAATCTGCTGGTGGATACCATGCTGCCCGCGATCGTGGTGGTCAGCTTCCTGATCGGTTTCCTGCCGATGTATCTCTACCACCGCGGCAGCAAGTGGCAGGCCAACCGCCGCATCGCCGCGCTCGAAAACGCCGCGCGCACCGCCGCTGCCACGCCGGTTCAGGAGAAAACGGAGACAGTAGCGCCATCGCCTGAGCCCGAAGAGCATGCCTTGTCGTCTGACCCTGAAAAGGACGAGCCGCATCCGGGTGCCCCCCTGCCATGAGCAACCCGATCTACGTCGCGCTCGATGTGCCGCAGCTCGATGCGGCAGTGGCGCTGGCGCAAAAGGTCAAGGGCCATGTCGGCGGGCTGAAACTGGGGCTTGAGTTCTTCTGCGCCCACGGCGCGCATGGCGTGCACGAGGTCGCGCATGCGGCTGGCCTTCCCATCTTTCTCGACCTGAAGTTCCACGACATCCCCAACACCGTGGCTGGCGCAATGCAGTCCATCCACGTGCTCGAACCCGCCATCGTCACGGTCCACGCATCAGGTGGCCGCGCGATGATGGAAGATGCAAAGGCTGCTGCGGGCGAGAACACCAAGGTCGTCGCCGTGACGATGCTTACCAGCATGGACGAGCGGGACCTTCAGCGCACCGGCGTTTCCGGCACGCCGCATGACCATGTAATGCGCCTTGCCGAACTGGCCGAAGCATCGGGCCTCGACGGGATCGTGTGCTCGGGGCAGGAAGTGGGCGCGGTCCACAAGCAGTGGAAGAAGGGTTTCTTCGTCGTCCCCGGCCTGCGCCCTGCAGGATCTGCCGTGGGAGACCAGAAGCGCGTCGTCACCCCGCGAAAGGCGCGTGATGATGGCGCATCCGTGCTGGTGATCGGCCGCCCGATCAGCAAGGCGGCAGACCCGGCAATGGCCGCGCGCGAGATCGAGGCGACGCTTTAGGCGCAAGCCATCGTGGACCACGCCACCCCCAACCTGCCTGCACGCGACTTCCTCAAGACCGAGCGGTTCTACAGCAAGCTCGGCTTTGCTGCCTCCTACCGCTCGGGCCACTGGCTGATCCTCAGGCGCGGGGATGTGCAACTGGAATACTTCCCCTGGCCCGACCTTGAACCGGGCGCAAACAGCCATTCCTGTTCCGTCCGGCTGGACGATCTCGATGCGCTGGTGGAACAATGCCGCAAGGCCGACATTCCCGAAGCGCGCGAAGGCATCCCGCGCATCGTTCCGCCGCAGCGCGATATCAGCGGGCTGACCATCGCCTATCTGATCGATCCGGATGGAAGCCTGCTGCGTCTGGTCCAGAACCCCGAAGACAGGTGACGAGGACGCGCAATGCGCCTAGTGGGTGGCGGCATGAGTATTGGCATCAAACTTTGCGGCCTGCGCACACGCGAGGAAATCGAAGCCGCCGCAGCTGCGGGCGCGACGCATATCGGCCTCAACCTGTACCAGCCAAGCCCGCGCAGCGTGACGGTGCAGCAAGCCGCAGAACTGCGCAGGGCCACGCCCTCCACGTTGAAGACAGTCCTCTTGCTGGTGAGCATGGAAGCGAAGGAAGCTGCTGCGGCCATCGCCGCGGTTGAGCCCGATATCGTGCAGTTCCACGGCGCGGAAACAGCAGAAGGTTGCGCCTTTTTCCGCCAGAACACGCCATGCGAAATCTGGAAGGCCGTGGGGGTAAAGGATGCCGCCAGCCTCGAGAAATCGCAGCGCTTCGTGGGCGCGGTGGACATGATCCTGTATGATGCGCCTGCGGGAAAGCTGCCCGGCGGCAATGGCCTCGCGCTCGACTGGTCGCTGCTCGCCAATTTCCGGCACAAGGCGCCGTGGGGCCTTGCGGGCGGGCTGAATGCGGCGAATGTCGGCGAAGCGATCCGCCAGACCAAGGCACCGCTTGTCGATACTTCCTCGGGCGTGGAAAGCGCGCCGGGCGTAAAGGATCCGGACAAGATGCGCGCCTTTTGCGAGGCGGCGCGCCAGGCCTGACCGCCCAAGAAAAAGGGCGGCCCGTTCCCGGACCGCCCCCTTCAATCAAATCGAACCAGTCGGTCCGGGATCATTGCATCGCAAAGCCCACGCCGACGAGAACGGCGTCGAAATCGGGACGGCCGCCATCGGTAAAGTAGTGGCGGTATTCTGCCTTCAGATAGGCGCTTTCGGAGATGCCGAACTGGGCACCAGCGCCGCCGGACCATGCATCACCGCAGATGTCGCAAGGCTCGGACTGATAGCCGCCGGTTGCATAGACCAGCGCCGGGCCAACATTGGCACCAAGGCGGCCGGAAAGACCAAACGAAACCGAGTCATAAAAACCGTCCAGGACCTTGTCGGCCGATGCTTCGAGACCGAAGATCACGGTGTCGGAAAGGCTCCAGTCGTAACCGACAGCAGCACCAACCGATGCTTCTTCAGTGCCACCACCGAAGAAAACACCGCCACGCACTTCGGCGCGGCCTTCGTTGGCGTGAACCGGAGCAGCGACAGCAGCGGTCGCAAGGGCTGCTGCTGCAGCAATCATATAACGCATTAAATTTCCTCCTCATGCACTCCCGAAATGGGGTGCGGGCGGCAAGATAGGCACGCGACAGTTGAACGGCAACTGACAAAAAACGTAATATTTACAGCTAATAAATTGTGTTGCCGCTTCGCAACACAGCGTTGCACCCCTGCGACTTCTGGACATTCCCCTCGCCCTCTGCCAAGCGCACCCGCAAGAGCGAGAAAGCGTATTTCCATGACCGAACAGAAGCCCAATTCCTTCCGCAACCAGCCTGACGAGCGCGGCCATTTCGGCCAGTTCGGCGGACGTTATGTCGCCGAAACGCTGATGCCGCTGATCCTCGAGCTGGAGCAGGAATATACTGCGGCGAAGAAGGACCCGGCCTTTGACGCCGAGTTCCAGGATTTGCTCGAGCATTACGTCGGCCGGCCCAGCCCGCTGTATCATGCCGAACGGCTGACCGAGGAGCTGCGCAAGGACGCCCCTGAAGGCAAGGGTGCGGAAATCTGGTTCAAGCGCGACGAGCTGAACCACACCGGCGCGCACAAGATCAACAATTGCATCGGCCAGATCCTGCTCGCGATCCGCATGGGCAAGACGCGCATCATTGCCGAAACCGGCGCGGGCCAGCATGGCGTGGCCACCGCCACCGTCTGCGCGCGCTTCGGCCTTCCCTGCGTGGTCTATATGGGCAAGACCGATGTCGAGCGGCAGGCACCCAATGTCTTCCGCATGAAGCTGCTCGGCGCGGAAATCGTGCCTGTCACCAGCGGTGCGGCGACATTGAAGGACGCGATGAACGAAGCGCTGCGCGACTGGGTCGCCAATGTGCATGACACCTTCTACATCATCGGCACCGCTGCCGGCCCGCATCCCTATCCGGAGCTTGTGCGCGACTTCCAGTCCGTGATCGGCAAGGAAGCCCGCGAACAGATGATGAAGCGCACTGGTCGTCTGCCTGACCTGCTGGTGGCTGCCATCGGCGGCGGTTCCAACGCCATCGGCCTGTTCCACCCCTTCCTTGACGATCCTGACGTGGGCATGCTGGGCGTGGAAGCGGCAGGCCACGGCCTCGACAAGAAGCACGCAGCCAGCCTTGCAGGCGGTTTCCCCGGCATCCTCCACGGCAACAAGACCTATCTGCTGCAGGACGAAGACGGCCAGATTGCCGAGGCGCACTCGATCTCCGCCGGTCTCGACTATCCCGGCATCGGCCCCGAGCACGCATGGCTGAAGGAAACCGGCCGCGTGGAATATACCAGCGTGACCGATGACGAGGCGCTGTCTGCCTTCCAGCTGCTCTGCCGCACCGAAGGCATCATCCCCGCGCTGGAACCCAGCCACGCCATCGCCGCCATCGTCAAGCGCGCGAAGGAAATGGACCGCGACCAGATCATCCTCGCCAACCTGTGCGGCCGCGGCGACAAGGACATCTTCACCGTTGCGGATGCGCTGGGAGTGGAAATGTGAGCCGCAAGGCCCTCGCCATCCTCTTCGTAGTGCTGCTCGCGGTGTTCACCGGCATCGTGAAGTTGGTTGACCTGCTCGCCAATGGCGAACCGGTGCCCTTCGCAATCACCGACATGCGCTTCCCCGTGTTCTGGGCAGGTATCGGCACCTGGGCGATCCACGCTGCCAAGCAGCGCCAGCGCGAGAATTCGGCGAAATAGCGCCGCCAACAGGCAAGCACTTGATCTTGCCGCCATTCTGTCAGAACCTCTCGCCAGGAGAGGAAGGGCGGACCACGATGGCAAGCACCAGCTTCGCGCCGGATCTGTTCAATGACCGGACCGAGTCCGGCGACACCGCCGCGCTTGGCTGGATGCTCACCGCCCTGCCCCTGCCCGTCCTCGCGATATTCGCCTTCATGTGGGATGCCGGGCCGTTCGAGCCTGAAACCGGGATCACCCTCGAAGTCGTCAATCCGCTGTTTTTCTTTGCGCTGGTGATGACGGTTTACTGGCTGCCTGCTGCCAAGTGGGGTCGCGGAGACGTGCTGCGCGTGGGGCTGGCGAACTGGCCGTTGCTGGCCATTCCCCTGTCGATGTGGCTGCTTGG
>JAUIJI010000145.1 GCA_030431435.1 Alphaproteobacteria bacterium
GCATCACGATGCGGTCGATCCCAGGCGCGGAGCCACCATGCGGCGGCGCGCCCAGCTTGAACGCCTCGATCATGCCGGAGAAATTCGCGTCGACGTCTTCCTTGGAATACCCGGCCACTTCGAAGGCCTTGTACATGATATCCGGGCGGTGGTTACGAATGGCGCCCGAAGACAGTTCGTAGCCGTTGCAGACGATGTCATACTGCCAGGCGAGGATTTCCAGCGGGTCCTGGTTTTCCAGCGCATCCATCTCGCCCTGCGGCATGGAGAAGGGGTTGTGGCTGAAGTCGATCTTCTTGAGCTCTTCGTCATACTCGAACATCGGGAAATCGACGATCCAGCAGAACTTGAAGCAGCCTTCCTCGATCAGGCCCAGTTCTTCGCCGCAACGGGTACGCGCGGCGCCAGCCAGCTTGGCAGCGTCCTTTTCCTTGCCCGCGGCAAAGAACAGGCCGTCATTCTCTCCAAGGTCCAGCTCTTCATAGAGCTTCGCCATGTTTTCAGGGCCGTGGTTCTTGGCGATCGGGCCACCGAATTCGCCGCCCTTGCGGGTGACATAGCCGAGACCTGCAAACCCTTCGCGCTTCGACCAGTCGTTCATGTCATCAAAGAACTTGCGGCTCTTCTCATGCGTGTTCGGAGCCGGAATTGCGCGGACCACGCCGCCCGAGCCGACGATCTTCTCGAAAATGCCAAAGCCGGATTTTTCAAAGTGATGCGAGACATCGCTGATCACCAGCGGGTTGCGCAGGTCGGGTTTGTCCGTGCCGTATTTCAGCATGGTCTCGGCATAGGGAATGCGCGGGAACTCACCTGCAGGTGTCACGCTCTTGCCGCCCGAAAACTCCTCGAACACGCCTGCCAGAACCGGCTCGAGCGCGTTGAACACGTCTTCCTGGGTAACGAAGCTCATCTCGAAGTCGAGCTGGTAGAATTCGGGAGAACGGTCGGCGCGCAGGTCCTCGTCGCGGAAACAGGGCGCGATCTGGAAGTAGCGGTCAAAACCGGCGACCATCAGCAGCTGCTTGAACATCTGCGGCGCCTGCGGCAGCGCGTAGAAAGTGCCCGGGTGCAGGCGGCTGGGCACGATATAGTCGCGCGCGCCTTCGGGGCTGGAGGCGGCGAGGATCGGCGTCTGGAATTCGGTAAAGCCCTGATCCTGCATGCGGCGGCGCAGCGACGAGATGACCTGCGAACGCAACAGGATATTGCGGTGCATCGTCTCGCGGCGCAGGTCCACGAAGCGGTATTTGAGGCGGATATCTTCGGGATAGTCCTGCTCGCCCGCCACCGGCAGCGGCAGTTCCTCGGCCTTGCTCTGGATGGTGACGGAACGGGCAAACACCTCGATCTCGCCAGTCGGCAGGTTGGGGTTCACGGCTTCCGCATCGCGCGCCTTCACATCGCCATCGATGGTAACGACGCTTTCCAGCTTCAGTCCGTCAAGGATCGGCAGCGCCGGAGAATCCTCGTCCGCCACGATCTGGGTGATGCCGTAATGGTCGCGCAGGTCCACGAACAGCACGCCGCCATGGTCGCGCTTGCGGTGGATCCAGCCGGACAGGCGAACGCTGTCGCCGACATTGCCCTTGTCGAGGGCGGCGCAGGTGTGAGTGCGGTATGCGTGAATGGTCATGGCGGTTGGTGTTCTTCGTAGTGGAATTGGGTCTTGCGGCAGGGCGAAAACCCCGCTGCTTCAAGCGGCGCGCTCTAGGCCGCGCGCGGCTGCAAAGCAACAGTGCAGCGATGTTTGGGGGAATTCTGCCACAGGGCGATTGGCGTAAGGCCGGGGCCAAGCTAAAGACCGGAGCGATCCCGGATGAAGAGTGCCGGGCGAAAACCAACTGGCCCGATGCCGAGTGCGGAGGGCCGCAGGGCGGTGAACCGTCCAGACAGAAATGACACAAGACATGCAAATACATCCCCTTATCACCACTACCGATGAACTGGCCGATCTTTGCGAAAGGCTGGCGAAGAGCGAATTCGTGTGCGTCGACACCGAATTCATGCGCGAAAACACCTATTACCCGCTGCTGTGCCTGATCCAGATCGGCAATGAGGAAGAGGCCGCCGCGATCGATCCGCTGGCAGACGATATCGACCTCGACCCGTTGCTCGAACTGCTGTGCAACAACGAGGACGTTCTGAAGATATTCCATGCCGGCGGACAGGATGTGGAGATCATCTACAACCTCACCGGCAAGACGCCGCACCCGATTTTCGACACGCAGATCGCGATGATGGCGATCAGCCAGAGCGAGCAGATCGGCTATGCCAACCTCGTCGAAAGCTGGCTCAACAAGACGATCGACAAAGGCGCGCGCTTTACCGACTGGAGCCGTCGCCCGCTGACAGAGCGGCAGATCGAATACGCCATCGGCGATGTGACCTATCTGGCCAAGATATTCCCCAAGATCCTCGAAAAGCTGGTGAGGACGGGTCGCGGAATGTGGCTGAATGCCGAGATGGAAAAGCTCGCCGACCCCGCCAACTACGCCAATGACCTTGAGGTTGCCTGGAGGCGCATCCGTTCTCCGGGGCGCAATCCGCAGGTGCTTGGCCGCCTGAAGGCCCTCGCCGCGTGGCGCGAGACAGAAGCGCAGGACAAGGATATTCCGCGCGGCCGGATTATCCGCGACGAGACATTGTCAGACCTCGCCAGCCATCCGCCGAAGAAACAGGCAGATCTCGCCAAGGTGCGCGGCCTGTCACAGGCGTGGAAGGAAAACGATATCGGCAAGCGCCTGATGCGGGTTATCAAGAATGCCGAACCGCTTTCTGACGATGAAATGCCGGAAAAGCCCAAGCGCGGCGCGCCGCTGGGCAAGGAGGGCGCGCTGGTGGCGGATTTGCTCAAGCTGCTGCTCAAGATCCGCAGCCGCGAGATCGATGTCGCCTCGCGCCTGCTGACCAAGTCTGACGAGCTGGAAGCCCTCGCCGCAGGTGTGCGTGACCTGCAGATCCTCGAAGGCTGGCGCTATGAGGTGTTCGGCAAGGACGCGCTGGAACTGGTCGAAGGCAAGCTCGCCTTCGCTGTCGAGAAGGGGCGCCTCAAGATGACTCACATTGACGATGTCACCAATGGCGACGCCACGATCCACGCTGCCCCGGCGGAAGCTGCGGAGTAGTTGGTGCTTTGCCCGTATTCCGTTGGTGCTGAACTTGTCGAAGCACCGCTTTTTCTTCTAGCATGTTCTCAAGGGAAGAGCGGCCCTTCGACAAGCTCAGGGCGAACGGCATAGGGGCCTTTACTGTTGTCTACCTATCTCCCCACGATCAAGCAGCTGCAATATCTCGTCGCGCTGCATGAGCATGGGCATTTCGGCAAGGCGGCGGACGCCAGCTTTGTCTCGCAGTCGACCCTGTCTGCGGGCATTCGCGAGCTGGAATCGCTGCTGGGCGTGACTCTGGTAGAACGTAGCCGCCGCGTGGTGCGCTTTACGCCGCTCGGCAATCAGGTGGTGGCCAAGGCGCACCGCCTGTTGCGCGAGGCGGAAGAACTGTCAGACCTCGTGCAAGCTGCCGGCAAGCCGCTTTCGGGCGAATTGCGCATGAGCGTCATCCCCACCATCGCGCCGTTCATGCTGCCGCGCATCCTGCCGCGTCTGCGCAACGAGCGCCCGCAGCTGAAACTGTTCCTGCGCGAGGAAACATCGGACCATGCGATCGAATCGCTCCACCACGGCCGCGCGGATTGCGTTCTGCTGGCCTTGCCCTTTGCCACGGGCGATGTGGACAGCGAGACGATATGTGAGGACAAGCTGTTCGTCGCTTTCCCCAAGGATGACCCGCGCGATCCCCCGGCGGAGATTCCGGCCGAAATGATCGAAGGCGAAAAGTTGATGCTGCTGGAGGATGGCCACTGCCTGAAGGACCACGCGCTGGCCGCCTGCAACCGCCCTGAACTGCGCGCCAGCGCCACCATGATCGGCACCAGCCTGCACACGCTGGTGCAGATGGTGGACAACAACCTCGGCCTCACCATGCTGCCCGAAATGGCGATCGATGCAGGTATCCTGCACGAAACCAACGTCGTCGCCCGCCCGCTCAAGGGCAAGCACACCAGCCGCGAGATCGCCCTGGTCTGGCGGCAGAACTCGCCGCGCGCAGAGGAATTCAGGCTGCTAGCACAGGAATTGCGGGCAGGTTAGCTGCCGGCGCAGCAGGCGCGAACACCTAGGCGGGTGTCGCCAGTTTCATCAGCACGAGCCCGCTCACGATCAGCACGGCAGCGGCGATGCGCATCGGGCTCAGGGATTCGCCGAACCATATGATCCCCACTATGAAAGCCCCGACAGCGCCGATCCCGGTCCAGATGGTATAGGCCGTGCCAAGTGGCAGGCTCCGCATCGACCAGGCCAGCAGTGTGAAACTCACGAGCATCGCAGCGACGGTCACAAAACTGGGCCACAACCGGGTGAAGCCTTCCGATTGCTTCATCGCGGATGCCCAGACAACTTCGAAAAGTCCTGCAAAAAAGAGCGCAACCCACGCCATATGTATCTCCTTCAGGGTTAGCTGCCGGGCCGTCCCGGTCTTGATAACCCCGAAGGGGCGCGGGAACGTGGTCACCGCTTGCAAGAGATGGTTTTCCGACCTCGGATTGGCAATGGCCAGGGGCCTTTTGCCTCACCCTCAATCCATGTGCTTCAAGCCAACGCGCAGGTAATCCCAGCCCGTAATCACAGTCAGGATCGCAGCGCCCCACAAGGTGATAAGCCCCACCAGATGCGGCACGTTATGCACCACGCCGTCGAGCACGAAGGTCCAGTCCGGCAGGCCCTGCCCCAGGATCAGCGAGCCCAATGCGATCAGCTGGAAGGTCGTCTTCCACTTGGCCAGCTTGCTTACGGGCATCGAGACCTGCAGCGGCCCCAGGAATTCGCGCAGGCCCGATACGGCAATCTCGCGGATCACGATCACCAGGCCGGCGATCACGTGCATGTCGCCCACATAGGGGCCGCGCAGCACGCCCATGGCGGTGAGCACGAGGATCACCGAGACGACCATGATCTTGTCCGCAATCGGATCAAGGAAGATGCCCAGCTTGGACACTTTGCCGCTTTGCCGCGCGAGCATGCCGTCGAAAAAGTCGGTAATACCCATCACGCAATAGAGCGCGAAGGCCCAGAGATAGCCGGCTGTCCACCCCGGCCACCACAGCAGCGCCGCAAGCAGCGGGATCATCGCGATGCGCGACAGGGTGAGGATGTTGGGCAGGGTCAGCATATGCCCCCTGCCCTAGACCCATTCGGCTGCGCAAAAAAGCGCGCAATACTTGCTTGTTCACTATGGCGGGTTATGGCGGTGCAACAGTTGGCGAAAGCCAAGGCTGCACGAAGGCATTCATGCTCACCTCCACCCACCTTTTGAAACAGCGACGGTTCGCACCGCTTTTTGCGACCCAGCTGCTCAACGCGTTCAATGACAATTTGTACAAGAACGCGATGGTCCTGTTCGTGGTCTACTCGGTCTATAACTCGGCCGAGGCGGAGACGGTGTTCAGCGGCGTGGCATCCGCCGTCTTCATCCTGCCCTTCTTCATCCTGTCAGCGCTGGCGGGGCAACTGGCCGACATGCGCGACAAGGCGATGATCATCCGCACGGTGAAAGCCGCTGAAATCGTCATCATGACGGTGGGCGCGATTGGCCTGACGCTGGCCTGGCTGGGCATGATGACCGAACTGGTGGCGATCCCGCTGATGATGATCGCGCTCTTCGCCATGGGCGTACACTCCACCTTCTTCGGCCCGATCAAATACGCGATCCTGCCG
>JAUIJI010000016.1 GCA_030431435.1 Alphaproteobacteria bacterium
TCAAGCTTGGCAGTGAGGGACTTGCGATCGGGCGGCAGATTGGTGAAGCCGCCGCCGGTCAGCTTGGCCATCTCGTACAGCGGTTGCAGATCGTCCAGCCGTGCGGCGCGGATCACGAAAGTCATAGTACATCCCCCGATG
Organism: Alphaproteobacteria bacterium; assembly: GCA_030431435.1. GTDB lineage: Bacteria > Pseudomonadota > Alphaproteobacteria > Sphingomonadales > Sphingomonadaceae > Alteraurantiacibacter. Next base: position 142 of record JAUIJI010000016.1, read on the forward strand.
CCAGGCGCGAGAGGAGCACGGCGCTGAGCGCGGCCCGTTCGCTGAGCGAGGGGACTATCATGAATTCATCGCCCGAGTGAATCGAGCCGCCACGCACGCCCATGGTATCGACCACGGGCACCTGGCGGGCAGCGATATTGTTGCCGTCACACACGCCGCCGGTGGATTGCCAGCCGATTTCCTGTCCCAATGCTGCACCGGTATCGCGCACAAGGTCGAACAGTTTCTGGGCGCGCTCGTCGACCGGCTTTGGCGGGCGGGTGATGCCGCCGTGGCAGTGGATCGATACTTCGTGAAGCTTCTCCAATACCTCCAGCAAGGCTTTCAAATCCGTTGCAAAGTCCTCGGCGGCGGCAGTTGTCTTCGGGCGGATGTTGAAGCGCAGCACGGCATGGTCCGGCACAACGTTGTTGGCCGCGCCGCCATCGATCTTCGCCGGGTTTATCGGCAAGTCGCGATGCTGCATCTGCTTCAATCGAACGGCACAATCGGCCGCTGCCACCAGTGCGTTGCGCCCGTCCTGCGGATTGCGCCCTGCATGGGCTGACTTGCCTGTGAAGGTGAGCGAGAAGTTCCCGCTGCCGCCGCGCGCATGGGCCAGCGTGCCATCGGGCAGGGCGGAGGGTTCATAGGTGAGCGCCGCAAACTTGCCCGTCGCCATCCGCTCGATCAGCGGGGCGGAAGACAGCGATCCGGTCTCCTCGTCCGAATTGATCATCACGTCATAGCCGCATTGCGCCGCTTGCGGCGTGGTTTCGAACAGGCGCAAGGCTTCAAGGATCACCGCGATGCCGCCCTTCATGTCAGCCGTGCCGGGGCCGTTCACCGTGTCATCGTCAAGCCAGCTGCATTGCTGGAACGGGTGATCGACAGGAAAGACGGTGTCCATATGTCCCGTCAGCAGGAAGCGGCGCTGCGCTTCCGGGCGCACGCGCAGGACGAGATGCCGGCCATGCGGCTTTTCAACCTCCGCGCCATCGGCACCGATCGCCGTAACGCGCGCAGGTTCTTCCAGCGACACTTCGCCCGGTAGCTCCGCAAAGGCATTGGCCAGTTCGCCAGCCATGGTGGCAAGGCCTGCCAGATTACCCGTGCCCGAATTGATGTTTGCCCAGCGCAAGGTGCGATCCAGCATGGCCTGCTGGTCTGCCCCCTCTGCGAGTGTCCGTTCTTCTGCGGTAAGTTGTTTCATATGCAACTTGGTCTAGCCGACCAGCACGCGCTGTCAATGCGCGCGAGGCTTAACGAGCGCCTAACCAATGCCGCGTAGGATGCCTTCGAGAAACGGGGGTTTTGACCGATGAGCCTTGCTGCCTTGCAGGAGGACCGGATTGAACCGCGGGTGCGGGCGATGGTGCGTGCCCGATTGCGCGACGCCGAAGGCGAGCGTGACGTGTGCCTCATCGATGTTTCGACGCGCGGCATCCTCGCGACCACTGCAAGGCCTCCGCAAGCCAAGGAATTCGTGGAGATCACCATGGGTTGCAACTCGCTCGTCGGACAGGTCAAGTGGTCGGGCGAGAGACGCTTTGGCGTCGAGCTGCGCGAAAGGGTGAGCGTCGCCGCCGTAGTCGAAGGCGGCAAGGACAAGGTGACACTGGCAAGCTCGGTTGGCATGGCCAGGCCCCGGCAGGGGCTGTGGCATGCGCTCGTGTCAAATCCGCGGGTTCTCGGTCACGCGATGCAGCTTGGCGGAGTCTTGCTGGTGTTGCTCGCCGCCGCCTGGATTGCCGCAGAGCTTGTCAGTTCCGGCCTGGAACCGATGCAGGATGCGGTCCTGGTGATGAACGCAAGCGCCCCATAATTCAGGCCGAGCCCAGAGCCCGGGCTACGCTCACGAATTCGCTTACCGAAAGGGTTTCTGCGCGTCGCGTAGGATCGATGCCGAGTTCCTCCAGCACCTCCACCGCGCGGGGAAGCCCCTTCAGGCTCTGGCGCAGCATCTTGCGGCGCTGGCCAAAGGCCGCTTCGGTCACTTGCGACAGCCGCCTGGCGGAAACCCCTTCGGGCATGTCGCCCGGCGTGAGGTGGACGATCGCGCTCATCACCTTGGGGGGCGGGGTAAAGGCGCTGCGATGAACCTTCATCGCCAGCTTCGCGGCAGAGCGCCACTGCGCCAGCACGGCGAGCCGCCCGTAGGCAGAACCGCCCGGCTGGGCGACAATGCGCTGCGCCACTTCAAGCTGGAACATCAGCGTGAGGGAGGTCCATTGCGGTGGCCACTCCTCGCCATCCAGCCAGCGCGTGAACAGTGCGGTGCCGACATTGTATGGCAGGTTGGCGACCACGGCAAAGGGCTCGCCCATCAGCTCGCGATGGTCGATGGCCATGGCATCGCCTTCCACCACGCGCAGCTGGCCGGGGAAGGCGTCCGACAGTTCGGCGAGGGCAGGCAGGCAGCGGCGGTCCATCTCGATCGCGGTGACGCGGGCACCGGCGCGCAGCAGCGCGCGCGTCAGCCCGCCGGGACCGGGGCCGACTTCAAGCACGGCCTTGTCGCGCAAGTCCCCCGGAATGGCGGCGATCCGGTCCAGCAATTGCTCGTCGAACAGGAAGTTCTGGCCCAGCGCCCTCGATGCGCTCAGGCCATGCGCGGCAATGACCTCGCGCAAGGGCGGCAGGCTCATGCAGCCATGGCCCGGTTGTTCGCCGCAAGCGCCGCCATGCGGATCGCCTCGACCAGCGAATCCGCTTTGGCGATGCCGCCACCGGCAATGTCGAAAGCGGTGCCGTGATCGGGCGAGGTGCGGATGATCGGCAGGCCCAAAGTCATGTTCACGCCCTTGTCGAAATCGAGCGTCTTCAAGGGGACCAGCGCCTGATCGTGATACATGGCCACCGCCACGTCATAGGTGCCGCGCTTGTGCGGCGCGAACATGGTGTCTGCCGGATGCGGGCCGGTGGCGGCGATGCCTTCTGCCTGCAGTTGCGCGATCGCAGGGGCGATGATCGTCTCTTCTTCGCCTCCCATACGGCCCTTTTCGCCGGCGTGGGGGTTGAGGCCAGCCAGCGCAAGGTGCGGGGCAGGAAGCGCGAAATCGCGCTGCATTGCCTTGTGGATCACCCGGCAACGGCGCAGGATCAGGTCCTGCGAAAGCAAGCCGGACACCTGCGACAAGGCGCAATGCACGGTGAGCGGCACGGCGCGCAGCGAAGGCCCGGCGAGCATCATCACTGCGTCCTCCTCCTCGATCCCGCTGGCATGAGCGACAAATTCGGTCTGTCCGGGGAAGGTGAAGCCCACCGCAGCCAGTTCTGACTTGGAGACCGGCGCGGTCACCATGCCGCTCGCCGCGCCCGAAAGCGCCAGCGATGCGGCCATTTCCAGCGAGCGCAGCGACAGCCGCGCGCCTTCTGCCGAGGGCTGTCCGGGGCGGAATTGCCCATCGCCAACTTCGGCAAGCACGGGCAGGGCGCTGGCAAACACGGTGTTGGCATCCTGCGGTGCCTCCACGGCTTCAACCGGCAAATCCAGCCCGCGAGACTTTGCGGCAGCGCGCAGGACATTGGCGCCGCCCATCACCACGAAAGGCGGCAAGGACAGTTCCTCGCGCGTGGACCACGCCAGTGCGATCAGTTCCGGCCCGATACCCGCCGGGTCCCCCAGCGATATGGCGAGGGGCGGGATGGCAGGATTGTCCGTCACCGGTAGATCAGTTGTATTCGATCACTGCGTCGCGGCGAAGGTCGCGCAGGTAACGCTGGGCACGACGGTTGATGCGCTCGTTCTCGAGACTGTTCATCAGGTCGTCAAAGCTGGGCCCGCCGACACGCTGCGGGTCATCACGGCCGCACAGCATCAGCACGCGCACGCCCTGTTCAAGATCACCGAAAGGCGGTGTCGCCTGGCCGACATTGAGCTGCAGCATGATCGACTGCAAGGCTTCGGGCAGGGCGCGTACCGCGATCTCGTCATTCTCCACCACGGTCGCGTTGATCGCTGCCGCCTTGGCATCGACATCGCCGCAGCCGTTCATCTGCTGCACGGTGGCGGCGAACTGGTCTGCCTTGAGCTGGGCTTCGCTTTCCGGCGTGCCGGGCGCGAAATCGAGCGAGATCTGCTTGAGGCTGAGCACGGCATCGCGCGGGTCGGGCATGCCGATTTGGCGCCGGTCCACCAGCAACAGGATGGAGTAACCGCCGGGAATTTCGACCGGGCCGATCAGTTGGCCAGGCTCCATGCCTTCCACTGCCGATTCCAGCGTTGCGCTCTGCAGCTGTTCGAGACGCAGCCAGCCAAGGTCTCCGCCCTGCGCGGCCGAGGACGCATCGGAATACTGGCGGGCATAGGCAACGAAGCTGCCGCCCTGCCGCAGCTGGGCGATGATCTGGTTGGCGTTGGACAGCACTGCTTCGCGCGTCGTGGCATTGGCTTCGAGATAGATCTCGGCAATGCGGTATTCGTACTGCCCTTGCGATTCATCGAGGCGCTGGAGCAGCTCGTTCACTTCCTCGGTAGAGACGTTGACGAATGGCGCGACATTGCGGCGCAGCAGTCGGTCCCAGGCAAGTTCGCCCTGGATCTGGCGCTTCAGCGTGCGCGGGGAGGAGCCGATGGTGGCGAGATATTCGTCCATCGCTTCCGGGCCGCGGTCGAAACGTTCCACGGCAAAACGGGTGTAGGCGTCATCCACCTCTTCCGCAGTTACTGCCATTTCCAGTGCGGCGGCTTCCTGTACCTGCAGCGTTTCGTCGATCAGGTTGCGCAGCACCTGCATGCGCAGCCGTTCCATTTCCTCTTCGGGAACCACCGTATCATTGGCAGCCACGATCAGGGCAACGCGATGCTCCACATCGGTGCCCGTGATGATGTTGCCGTTCACGCGCGCAGTGGCGCGGCGCTGGTTGGGATCGGCATTGCCCATGAAGTCAAAATCTTCAGGGATGTTGAAGCCGTCATTGTTCTGCGCATTGATCGCAGGTGCGCCAAGCACGGCCAGCGCGGCGGTGGCGGCAAGGATGCTGAGGGTTTTTGCAAACCGGGTCACGTGTAATCTTTTCCTCGATCTTGGGGCACAAAGCGCCCTTTTGCGGGGTCAGCCAATGGCGAACGCTGGCTTAACCCTAGCTGAGTGGGCGCGTGATAGCTCCTTTGCATCCCCCTGCCAATGTGCAGCCAGACGCCATCACCGGAACCCGAGATTGCGCAGCGAGAAATAGACGCGGAAGGAGTTGCCGCGCTTAGCATCTGCCAGTTCGATATAGTCGCGCCGCCAGGTGAAGCCCATCTCCAGGCAATCATCGGCATAGGCGATGCCCAGGCGGGTACGCAGCGGCTCGAAGCCGTCGGCGTTCAGTGTGGGGTCTTCCGCGCGGTTGGTCAGGTTGATCACTGCCGAACCGAACACCGACCAGTATCGGGCAAAGGCAATGCGGCCCGCGGCGCGGATTTCCTCGCGGTCGCGCAAATCCTCGATCGCCAGGTCGACATCGCGGTTGAGGCGCAGGTAGCCGAGTTCGACATAGGTGCGGTCATTGCCCAGCGTCGCGTCAATCTCGTTGCGACGGACCGCGCCGTTATCCTTGTCCAGCCGGAAGCGGTGCGTGAACTTCAGGAAATCGCGATAGCGCACGGTGGTGCGGCCCACGAAGTCCGACCATTGCTCGTTAAGCCCCGTGCCATCGGGGAAAATCCGGTTCTGGTCATTGATGCGATAGGACTGGCCGATGGTGCTCTCCAGCCGCCAGTTGGGGATCGTCGCCTGCCAGTCGAGGCCATAGGTGACGCGCGCGCCTTCCTCCACCCGGTCATAGCCGGGGAAGCGGTTGAGCGCGAAGAGGTTGGAATCCTCCAGATCGATCGCCCGGGCATCCTCGTTGGGAATGTCGAGGTTGCGGATGTCAGGGGTGGCGACGAATTGCACGCGCGGGGTCAGGATGTGCGATCCGCCCATGAATTCGCCGATGAAGGGCCATTTGATATCGACTGCGGCCAGCGCCACGCCGCGCGTCTGCCAGCCGGGTTGCCCGCGATAGCTGGCGGTGGTGGTCTGCAGGTTCTCGCCCGAATGGTAGACATCCCCGCGCACCAGGCCGGTCAGCGTCACTTCCTGCCCCATCGGGGTGATGCGCCGCATGTCCCATTGCGCGCGGGCAAATGCACGCTGAGTGTCCTGCCCTTCGCCGCGGGTGATGGCCAGTGTGTTGGCCTGCAATTCGACCTTGCCGCCGACGACCGGGTCCTGCAGCCGGTAGCGATAATCGATCAGCGGCAGCGCCAGTGGCACCTGCCCCTGGTCCTGCTGCACCAGCAGCGCCTGCGTGGCCCAGCCGGACAGCGAGAAATAGCTGTTCTCGTCAATCCGCTCGAGATTGATGGTCGAGCGGATGCGATCCTCGCGGCTGATATCGTAACGGCGCAGGAATGTGCGGTCGCTGGCAAGGCGGATCGATCCGGTCGCGGTCCAGTTCTCGTCCAACTGGAAGCGGCCATTGGCGAAGACGTAGCCGCGCAGCGCATCCTTCCTTGTGGGGATGGTCGAATTGAGCGGGACGCGCGTGGAATAGGTGCCATAGGCGCTGACCTGGAACGCGCCCTGGTCTGCCAGATGGCGATATTGCGCGCTCACCATCGGCGCGGCTTCGGTATAGACATGGCCGGTCAGCAGCAGGTCGCGGTTCTCGGCCAGGCGCCAGTAATAGCTGTCCGTCAGTTCGAAACCGTTGGACGCGGTCAGGCCGATATCGGGGATCAACACGCCCGATGTGGCGCTGCCGTCCGCGCGGATCACAAGGCCCGGCAAGGGCAGGATGCGGGCACCGAACAGCTCCAGATAGGCACCCTGGAAGCGAATCCGGTCCGTCTCGGCATCATAGAACACGCGTTCGGCGGTCACTCGCCAGCTCGGGCTCTTGGGGCAGCCTTCGGCATCCACCACCGCGCAGGAGGAATAGACCGCCTTGTCGAGGATGATGTCTCCGTTGTCGTCGCGCTCGGCCATGTCGGCGGCGAGCCTGCCGCCCTGGCGGAAGGCCAGCAGCATATTGGCCATGGCGCCCGCTTCCAGCTCGTCCGTCAGCGTCAGGCGTTCGGTGTAGAGCTGGTTGCCATCCTCGTCGATCAGCCGGACATTGCCTTCGGCCACGATTTCGCCGGTCAGGCGGTTCCAGCTGATGCTGTCAGCGCGAACGGACTGATCGCCGGAGCGGGCGATGACATTGCCGGCGGCGGAGACGATATCGTTCTCGCTGTCATAGCGCAGCTCATTGGCTTCGAACGCGACTTCCTGCGTGGCCGATTCGCTCGTTGGCGCAGCGGCGGGCATCACCTCTTCGGGCGCGTCCTGCGCCAGCGCGGCTTGCGGCAGTGCCAGCGTCGCCGCCGCAAACAGCAGCGCGGGAAGGCGTGGCACATGCAAGTGCCTATCAGGCAAGCGGCGGTTCAATGCTTGCTGTAAGGGCGAAGGGGCCGGGAGCATGGCTTGCCTATCGCACCGCCCGCGCCTAACTGCAACGGCATGAATTAAGGGCGCCGAATTTGCTGCCCACAAAGCCAATCCCGATCCAAGTGGAGAAAGCATGAAAGTCTCTTTCACCGAAACCGCCCCCCAGTCCCCCAGCCTGCTCGCCCGCCTTGTGGCGCAGGACAAACTTCCCGCTGACCTGCCTGTTGCGATTGTGGAAGGCGCGGAAAGCTCGCGCTTTGCCGGCAAGACCGGGCAGCTCTTCGAAGGTTTCGTGGAAGATGGCGGCAAGGTGGTGCGCCTTGCGCTGGCCGGTTTCGGCAAGGCCAATGGCGAGAGCAGGCAGGCCAACCTTGAGCGCGCAGGCGCGGCGCTGGCGGCGAAATACCTGACCTCTGGCGAAACCTCGCTGGTGCTGGACTTGACCGGAACGGACCTTTCGGCTGCCGACGTCGCCTCTGTCCTTCTCGGCCTGCGACTGCGCAGTTGGCGCTGGGATGCCTATCGCACGAAGCTGAAGGAAGAACAGAAGCGCAGCCTTGCAGAGGTGGTGGTTGTCGGGTCTCCCGATGGCACAGCCGCTGCGTGGGACGAGCAGGCCGCTGTCGCGACCGGCGTCGAGTTCACCCGCGAGCTGGTGGCAGAGCCTGCCAATGTCATCTACCCGCAGAGCTTCGTCGAACGCTGCCAGAAGCGCTTCGAAGGGCTGGGCGCGGAAATCTCCGTCCTGGATGAAGACGAGATGCGCCAGCTCGGCATGGGCGCGCTCTTGGGCGTGAGCCAGGGGTCCACCCGCGAAGGCAAGCTGCTCGTCATCAAGTGGATGGGCGGCAAGGCCGACGACAAGCCGACCGTGTTCGTGGGCAAGGGCGTCACCTTCGATACCGGCGGTATCTCGATCAAGCCTGCTGCGGGCATGGAAGACATGAAGTGGGACATGGGCGGCGCAGGCGCTGTCGCTGGCGCGATGCTGGCGCTGGCGGGCCGCAAGGCCAAGGCCAACGTCATCGGCGTGTGCGGCCTTGTCGAGAATATGCCTGACGGCAATGCCCAGCGCCCGGGCGATGTGGTCACCACCATGTCCGGCCAGACGGTGGAAGTGATCAACACCGATGCCGAGGGCCGCCTCGTGCTGTGCGATGCGCTCACCTATGTGCAGCGCGAATTCAAGCCGAAGACCGTGGTCGATCTTGCCACGCTGACCGGCGCGATGATGATTGCGCTGGGCATGGAGCACGGCGGCGTATTCTCGAACAGCGACGATCTTGCCGACAAGCTCCTGTCCGCCGGCAAGCAGAGCGGCGACAAGCTGTGGCGCTTCCCGCTGGGCCCGGCTTACGACAAGCTGATCGACAGCCCGATTGCCGATATGAAGAACGTCGGCCCGCGCTGGGGCGGATCGATCACCGCGGCGCAGTTCCTCCAGCGTTATGTCGAGGACGGCGTCGATTGGGCCCACTGCGACATCGCCGGCATGGTCTGGGCGGACAAGCCCGGCGCCACCTGGGACAAGGGCGCGACCGGATACGGCGCGCGGCTGATCGACACCTTCGTGCGCGAGAATTGCGAATAGGGAGCAACTGCGGCCGTGCCGAAGATGCGGAAGAAGTCCGATTTGCCGAGCAAGACCTGCGCGGCATGCGGCCTTCCGTTCACCTGGCGCAAGAAGTGGGAGCGGGACTGGGACAATGTCCGCTATTGTTCCGACCGCTGCCGTAAACAGGGCAAGGGCATGAGCGCATGAGGGTCGGGTTCTATCTTTGCGGCACCCAGCCGGTTGAGCGCGTCCTGCCGCTGATCGCGCGCGCTGCCACCAATGGCGGGCAGCGCCTGTTGGTGGTGGCCGGGGACGAGGCTCTGCGTGATACGCTCGACAAGGCCTTGTGGGAGGCTTTCCCGGCAGAATTTCTCGCGCATGGGCAGGCAGGCGGGGCGCATGATGCGCGCCAGCCCATCCTGCTTTCCGCCAGCTGCGAAGCCGCCAATGGTGCCATGCTGCTGGCGCTGGCTGACGGGCAATGGCGCGAAGAGGCCGAAGGTTTCGAGCGTGTGCTGTTGTTCTTCGACGATGATGGCCGTGCCGCAGCACGCACCACCTGGAAGCAGTTCGACAATCGCGAGGATGTGGAGCGCGAATTCTACGAGCTCGACGGCGGCAAATGGGTGAAGCGGGCCTGAGGCTTGCGCGCTGGCGATTCCCTTATATCCTGCGCCCGCAGATGGATGGAGGGAATATCATGAGAGCAATTATCGCAACGGGCCTTGCTGCCCTGCTGGTCACCGGGTGTGGCGGCCCCGATGCAGAAGGCACCATCGAAACCGAAGAAGGCGACTTCGACTATTCGATCGATGCATCCGGCGGGAATTCGGAATTCAGCGGCCAGACGTCTGATGGCCGCGATGTTTCGGTGCAATCGGGCACCAATGTCGAGGCGGACCTGCCCGAAGGCTATTCGCTCTATCCGGGGGCAAACGTCGTCACCGCCAGCAATGTCGCGGTGGGCGATGGTTCCGGATCGGTTGTGATCATGACTACGCCGGACAGCCCGGAGGACGTGGCCGAATATTACCGCGCGCAGGCCGAAGCAGCGGGGATCTCCATCGCGATGGAGAACACCGGACCTGACAGCAAAATGCTTGCTGGCGAGGGCGAGGGCGGCAAGTCCTTCACGCTCACCGCCAGCAAGGGTGACAATGGCACCACGGCGCAGCTGATGGTTGGTGCCGACTTCGCTGAAGAATAGGCCCACCGGCGCCGGCATTCCATTGCCGGCGTGATGCAGTGCAACACGCGCGCTCTTGCCCAATGCGGGCAGGGGCGCTAGTGGCGCGCGCGAGTGCTCCTCCGCCCGAGGGGCCGCAGGATCAATCATAAGAACTATCGCGAAGGAACACCCCATGGCGGTCACCCGCACATTCTCGATCATCAAGCCCGATGCCACGCGCCGCAACCTGACCGGTGCAGTCACCAAGATGCTGGAAGAAGCCGGCCTGCGTGTCGTTGCATCCAAGCGCATCCACATGACGCGCGAACAGGCCGAAGGCTTCTATGCGGTTCACAAGGAACGCCCCTTCTTCGGCGAGCTGGTGGATTTCATGATCAGCGGCCCGGTTGTGGTGCAGGTGCTGGAAGGCGAAGACGCCGTGAAGCGCAACCGTGACGTGATGGGCGCCACCAACCCGGCAGACGCTGCCGAGGGCACCATCCGCAAGGCATTTGCCGAATCGATCGAAGCGAACTCGGTCCACGGTTCCGACAGCGACGAGAACGCTGCCATCGAAATCGCCTTCTTCTTCAACGAAGACGAAATCGTCGGCTAAGCCTTCTCGCTCAACGCGAATTTCCAGAACCCCGTCGGAGCGATCCGGCGGGGTTTTTGATTGCGCGCAAGGAGGGGGCCGGACGAATCGATTAGCCAAGGGGAACAAGGTCAATCGAAAGGATCAGACATGTCCCACACACCCCACGAACTCGCTGACGAATTCCCGCAGGACGGCGAAGTGCTTCACAAGCTCAAGATGGACAACAAACATTTCGCCAAGCTGGCGAACAGCTATCACGAGGTGAACCGCGAGATCCACCGCATCGAGAGCGAGATCGAGAACACCTCGGACGAATATGCCGAGACGCTGAAGAAACAGCGGCTGGCGCTGGTCGACGAGATCGGCGCGATGATTGCCAAGGCAAAGGCTGCGGCGTGAATTAGGGCTTGAACTCCCCTCCCCGTTGGGGAGGGGCCGGGGGTGGGGACGCCGACAAAAAAGGTTTGTCCGCGACACCCTCACCCAACCTCTCCCTCAAGGGAAAGGAGTTTCAAGCCTAAGCATCCACCAGCGTGCTGTAGCTTTCCCGGTGGCCATGATGCGGTGAGCGTTGTGCCCTGCCTTGCTCTGCGCGCATGGCGGCCATGGCTGCCTCGGTCAGATCAAGGCCGAGTTCGCGATAGACGCGGGCGATCTGCTTCACCCAGTCCTCGCCAAGGTCGTTGAACTCCACTTCGCTGACCGGTCCGTCAAATCCGTTGAGCGCCGCTTCCACCCGCTGGTCGCGCAGGTCCAGCTTGCGCCGCCATTCCAGTTCGATTTCGGCCAGGTCTGCCGTGTCGCTCTGGTAAGCCATCTGGCTGGCGACAACCGAAATTGTGCTCGCCAGCACCTCGTCCTGGCAGCGGCGCGTCACCACCACGCGGGCATCGGGGAAGCGGCCAAGCAGCGCGGCGAGGTCCTCGGCATATTGGGGGCATTTGAGCACGCGGGGCAGCGCGGCATTGCGCATCATCGCGGCATCGGTGCGCAGCATACGTTCGAACTCGGCATAGACGGGGGCGGCATCGCGCGCTTCGCTGAAGGCGACATAGGACGGGATGCGATATTGCGCTTCAAGCGCAGCGGGCGAGAGCGCATGGGCGAGCCAGGGCAGTTCCTCGTCCACCCGCGTCGCGCCGAAGGGATGCATGTTGTCCATCCACGGGTTGATCTTGCGCGCCAGTGAGAGGCCGAGCCAGGTCTTGAGCGGCCGCCAGTCCGGGAAGGAGCGCACCGGATTCATCGCATGATAAAGGCAGGTTCCCGCATGGGCCGGATCAGCGGCGAGCAGGCGGTGCATCCGCGTGGTACCCGCACGCATCTGGCCGACGACTATGATCGGCGCGACGATGGGTGTCTTCTCGATCCCGGTCTTCTGCCGCCACAGCCTGCCAAGTGAATGGCGCACGCGGATCGCGCTGGTGATCTGGCCATAAGCCATCGTGTGGCCGAGCGAATTGAGGTCCGCCTCTTCGCGCAAGGACCGGCACAGCAGGTCCAGCCGCTCGCGAAAATCGGCGACATCCTGCGCACTGCGCCCGAATGCCTCGTCTTCAGGCGAGAACCCTCGCGCGCCGATACGCCACAGCGGCTCCACCTCCAGCGGCGGCTGCGCGTGCAGGCCCTTTTCCCAGATCGCCGCAATCGCCCTGTCCGCCAGCACTGCCGAGCGTGATTTCGCAAGCAGGTGCGGGCGATGCGGGGTGCTGGCCATGGTTCAGAACTGATCGGCGATATTGCGCAGCTTCGTCAAGCGCTTGGGGGCAACCGATGCCCAGCTTCGCTCCAGCCACTGCTCGACATGCGTCCAGTCGACATCGGGCCGGTTAAGGATGATGCCGACCCAGCCGCTCGCGCCGTAATAGGCGGGCTTGTAGTATGTGTCGGGGGACTGTTCGACCAGCGAGAGCAGCTCGTCCTGCCCGCTTGTCTTCACCAGCAGGCCGATATGCGGCTCGCCGTGATGGAACTCGGAGAGATAGGCGAAGAACTTGCCGCTCTTGCCGCCGGTGCGCCATCCGTGTGCACCATGGCTTTCGCGCGCTTCGACTTCGGGCAGCGCCATTGCCCGCGCGCTTACTTGTTCGAGCAGCCAGTCCACCCGGTTATGCCGCCCGACATAGTCTGCAAACATGCGCGGATAGAGCTGATATTCGGCGAGGATCACGCGCTTGCCCAGGCTCTCGCCCGTGTCCGTGGGCAGGATCGCCACCGGCATCTGGCCTAGCAGCGGCCCGCCATCGAGTTCGGGCGTCACGATATGCACCGAACAGCCGCCGAACTTCTCGCCAGCGTCAATCGCGCGCTGATGGGTGTCGAGGCCCTTGTACTTGGGCAGCAGGGAAGGGTGGGTGTTGACCATGCGGCCTTCCCAGCCTTCGACGAAACCCGCGGTGAGGATGCGCATGTAGCCGCACAGCGCGAGGTATTCCGCGCCGCTCTCCCTCAGCGCAGCATCCATGATCGCCTCGTGCTCCTCGCGGCTAAGCCCCTTGTGGTCATGCGCGAAGGTGGCAATGCCTTCGGAGGCCGCGATCTTCAGCCCCGGCGCATCGGGTACATTCGATGCCACCAGCACGATCTCATAGGGGCAGTCCGGCAGCTTGGAAGCGAAGAGAAGCGCAGACATGGTGGTGCCATTGCCCGAGAGGAGGCAGGCGACTTTGGCCTTCCTGTTGTGGCCTACCGCTCCGCTACTTGAGGCCTTGGTCATCCCAAATCCTCCCCGAAACGGGGAGGGGGACCATCCGCAGGATGGTGGAGGGGCACCGGTAGCATGTAGAGGAAAGGGTGCCCCTCCACCACGCTGCGCGTGGTCCCCCTCCCCAGATTGGGGAGGATACTAAGCATTATGCGTGGCTTCCCAGTCAGCCTTCGCGCTCCATGTCCCGGCTGACCCGCGAACGGTGCAGCCCTTGCTGCCCTCGACGATCTCGCCGATGCGGAAGACGGTTTCTCCCGCAGCCTCGAGGTCAGCCGTCACGCCAGCGACATTGTCAGGCGTTACCGCCAGCAGCATGCCCACGCCGGTGTTGAAGGTGCGCGCCATTTCGTCCGGTTCGATATTGCCCTGCGCCTGCAGGAAGGCCATCAGCCGCGGCAGTTCCCAGCTGTCGGCATCGACCACGGCATGCGCGCCATCGGGCAGCACGCGCGGCACGTTTTCGAGCAGGCCACCGCCGGTGATATGCGCCAGCGCATCGATCTTGCCCGCGCGGATCACCGGCAGCAGGCTCTTCACGTAAATCCGCGTCGGCTCGATCAGCGCGTCCACCAGCAGGCGCTCCTGGTCGAACAGGGCGGGGGCCTCCATCTTCCAGCCCTTGTCGGCTGCAAGGCGGCGCACCAGTGAATAGCCGTTCGAATGGACACCTGAACTTGCCAATCCAAGCAGCACATGGCCGGGCGCAACCTTCTCGCCCGTCAGCTGTTCGCCGCGCTCCACCGCGCCGACGCAGAAACCGGCGAGATCGTAGTCGCCTTCCGCATACATGCCCGGCATTTCCGCCGTTTCGCCGCCGATCAGCGCGCAGCCTGCCATCTTGCAGCCTTCGGCTATCCCGGCGATCACCCGCTCGGCAATGCCGTTCTCGAGCTTTCCGGTGGCGAAATAGTCGAGGAAGAACAGCGGCTCCGCACCTTGCACGATCAGATCGTTCACGCACATGGCGACAAGGTCGATACCGATCCTGTCATGCCGGTCATGGTCGATGGCGAGCTTCACCTTTGTGCCCACGCCATCATTGCCCGCCACCAGCAGCGGGTCCTTGTAACCTGCAGCCTTGGGATCGAAGAAACCGCCGAAGCCGCCGATTTCCCCGTCCGCGCCGGGGCGCATGGTGGCTTTCACCAGCGGGCCGATGGCCTTGACCAGCCTGTTGCCGGCATCGATCGAGACACCGGCCTGTTCGTATGTGTATGAGGGCGTGTTTGATGACATGTCCCTGCCTTTAGACTTTCCGGCTTGGATTTCCACTCGCCTTTGGGCAAAAGGGCGGCGATTTCCCCGATGAGCAGCCTTTCCGCCCCTTTACCCATGCAATCGCACCGTCTCATGCTGCTGGCCATTGTGCCTGTGCTGCTGCTGGTTGCGGCTGGCGCGGCGCTGTTTGCGCAGGTTTCCGGCGAGCGCGGAATCGCACCTGTCGCCAGTTCTACCGATATCGATGTCGGCGGGATCGAAGTGGACGTGCATGGCGACAATCCGCAGGACGCGCGCGAGAAAGGCTGGCGCGAGGCACAAAGGATCGCGTGGGAGCGGCTCGACGGTCCGGATATTCCCGATTCGCGCCTTCAGGGCCTCGTCGCCGCCATCGTGGTGGAGGAAGAGCAGATCGGCCCGCGCCGCTATGTGGCGCGTCTCGGCGTTATCTTCGATCGCCAGCGTGCGGGCGGATTGCTCGGCGGCGGCGGTGCGCGGGCGCGTTCGGCCCCGATGCTGACACTGCCGGTGATGGTAAGCGGCGGGACCGAGACCATGTTCGAATACCGCAATGACTGGCAGCGGGCATGGGCGGAATACCAGTTCGGATCATCCACCATCGATTATGTCCGGCCTTCCGGCGCGGGCGGCGAATCGCTGCTGTTGACCTATGGCCAGACCGGCCGTCGCAGCCGCGCATGGTGGAACACCGTGCTTGACCAGTTCAGCGCGGCAGACGTGCTGGTGCCCATCGCACGCCTCGAATACCAGTGGCCCGGCGGCCCGGTGGATGGCGTTTTCACTGCCCGCCACGGTCCGGATAATCTCCTGCTGGCGCAATTCACCATGCGCGCTGACAGTCCGGAAGGCGTGCCCGACATGATGCGGCGGGCTGTCACCCGCATGGACGAGATTTTCCAGGGTGCGCTGGCCCGCGGTACCTTGCGGCCCGATCCCACCCTCACGCTCGACATGGTGGAGATCAGCCCCGAAATCCGCGCCCTGCTGGAAGCTGCCGAAGCGGATGAACGGGCAGCCTTGGAAGGCGCAGAGCAAAATCTCACCATCGACGCGCTGCCGGTGATCGACGGCGCGGAATCGGTGCAGGTGCCGGTTATCACATCCATTACTGTGCAGGCCGCGACGCCCGATCCGCGCAGCTTTGATGGTGCCTTGTCGGGCATTCGTGGCACCTCCGGCGTACGCGGCATTGCTGTCACCAGCACGGCCATCGGCGGCACATCGGTGATCCGGGTGGACTATGCCGGCAGCATTTCGGAGCTTGCCGCGGCCCTGCGCGCAAATGGCTGGCAAGTCACCGAGGGTGCCAACGCGCTTGCCATTTCGCGCTGACAGGGCGCACAAGACGCCGCCATGTCACAGATAGCCTTGCCCTTGAAAGCCGGAACCGGTGGCCCGCAGCGCATCATTGTGGGCGCAGGCAATGCCCATGTGGCAGAAGCGCTGGCGAACCCGAGAAGCTGGCCGTTCAACACCGCCGTGCTCACCGGCCCGCCGCGCTCGGGCAAATCGCTGTTCGCGCGCTGGTTTGCCGCCAGCGGCGCAGGCGATGCGCTCGACGACGCGCAGGACATGCCCGAGGACGGGGTCTTCCATCGCTGGAACCGCGCTCAGGAAAGCGGGACGCCGCTGCTGGTGGTGGGCGCGGAGCCGCCGTGGGAAATCGCCCTGCCAGACCTGAAATCGCGCATGGGAGCAGCCCTGCAGCTCGAAATCGGTCCGCCCGACGATGCGATGGCGGGGGAATTGCTGCTTTCGCTGGCGGCGGAAAGAGGCTTGCCGCTGGGGCCCGATGCGGCGGAATACCTCGTCCCGCGCGCCTCGCGCTCCCAGCAAGAGCTTGAAAGGCTGGTGGAAATGATTGACCGCTTGAGCATGGAAAGAAAATCACCACCTACCATGGGTATCTGGCGTGCCGCGCTGGAGGCAGTGCAGGGCCCGGAAGAGCCGCGCTTGCTTTGAAAAGGTTTTGGTGGGAAACTGAATAGACGATGTTCGAACGGCTGATCAGCTATCTGGACTCTGTCCATGCCCGTGACCCGGCGCCGCGATCGCGCTGGGAGATACTCCTCTATCCGGGTGTGTGGGCGCTGGCCTTGCACCGGCTGGCGCATTGGCTGTTCGAGGCGGACCTGTTTTTCCTTGCCCGCCTGGTGAACCATTTCAGCCGCTGGATGACGGCGATCGACATTCATCCCGGCGCCAAGATCGGCAAGAACTTCTTCATCGACCATGGCTTTACCGTGATCGGCGAAACGGCGGAGATCGGCGACAATGTCACCATCTACCAATGCGTTACGCTCGGCGGCACCAATCCCACCAATGGCGAGGGCGGCAAGCGCCACCCGACACTGTGCGACAATGTGATCATCGGATCGGGTGCGCAGGTGATCGGCCCCATTACCGTGGGTGAGCGCGCGCGCGTGGGTGCCAACGCCGTGGTGACGGACGATGTGCCCGAAGGCGCGACGATGATCGGCCTCAAGGCCCGCTCCACGCTGGTGCCCGCCGAAACATGGATGCGCGAATTCATCCCCTATGGCACGCCGTGCGACGAACCGTGCGAGCCCGACGTGACGCGGGTCGAGGCGCTGGAGAAGCAACTCGCGGCATTGCGCGCCGAAATGCAGGCCTTGCGCCAGCAGCAGTTGCCTCTCGATGCGCCCGCCGCTTCCCGCAAGAGCGGCACGGATAGCTGATGCAGGCGTTTTCGGGCGGTCCGAATATCGTCCCTTTCCCCGGCCAGCGTCCGCCTGAACAGGTGGGTTTCGACCGGCGCGAGCTGGCGCGGATCCTCGATCTCTATGGCCGCATGGTCGCTGCCGGTGAATGGCGCGACTATGCGATGGATTTCACGAAGGAATGCGCCATCTTTGCCGCCTTCCGGCGCACGGCGGACGTTCCGCAGATGCGGCTGGAGAAGCGCCCCGCGCTGCGCAACCGCCAAGGCATGTGGGCGCTGTTTGGCGAACACGGGCAAGTGCTGAAGCGCGGGCAAGAACTGTCCAACGTCCTCGCGCCCGTGGAGCGGCGGCTGGTCAAGGCCGTCGACGGGGACTGAGGTCGGCTGGCTGGCGGCTCAGAGCTTCGCCAGCGCAGGCACCAGCTCGTCGAAATGATCGAGCAGCACGTCCGCGCCCAGATCCTGCGGCGGGACATCGTGGTATCCGAAGCTGAAGGCCGCCACGGCGACATCGGCATTGCGCGCGGCCTTCACATCGAACGTCGAATCGCCGACCATGGCAAAGCGGCCGCCGCCGCAGCGGGCGATGGTCTCGTGGATCATGTCAGGCGCGGGCTTGGCGCGATCGCGGCCCAGCGTGTCGCCGCCCATGATGCTGGCAAAGCGGAGGGTCATGTCCAGTTCGGCGATCAGCTTGCGGGCAAGGTCCTCGGCCTTGTTGGTCACGACGGCAAGCTGGCAGCCATGGCCTGCCAGCACGTCCAGCGCGGCAAGGCAGCCCTCATAGGGCAGCGTGTTGGCGGCGATATTGGCGGTGTAGTGATCGAGCAGCACCGCGTGCAATTCCTCGAACTCGCCATCCGCCACCGGTCCGCCGGTCACTTCCAGCGCGCGTTCGAGCATCCGGCGTGCCCCGCCGCCGATGAGCGAGCGCGTGGTGTCGAGCGAGACCGGCTCGCGCCCTGCTTCCACCAGCGCGTGGTTCACCGCCGGGCACAGGTCCAGCGCGGAATCCACCAGCGTTCCATCAAGGTCGAAACCGACGATATCGAAAGGAAATTTGCTCATGTTGGCGCGCTGTGGCGCAGCGTGGTGGAAACCGCAATGATTTGGTGGCATGGCATGGGCCATGAGCACAGCAGACAGAGCGATTGCCGCCGTCGTCCTCGCCGCAGGCAAGGGCACCAGGATGAAGAGCCAGCGCCACAAGGTGCTGCACGAAATCGGCGGCAAGCCGATGATCGACCACCTGCTGGGCGAGGTCGAAAAGCTCGGCACGCGGCGCACCGTGGTGGTGGTGGGCGAATGGCGCGAGCAGGTGGAGAAACACCTTGCCGGTCGCGCGAGTTTTGCGGTGCAGGACCAGCAGCTGGGCACCGGCCATGCGGTGATGCAGGCAAAGGACGCGCTCACTGGCTTTGACGGCGATGTGTTGCTGATGTTCGGCGATGTGCCTTTCGTGCGCGCGGAAACGATGGCCACCATGCTCGACCGGCTTCATGCAGATGATGCTCCGGCAGTCGTGGTGCTCGGCTTCGAGCCGGAGGACGCGCTGCAATATGGCCGCGTGATCGCCGATGATGGCCGCATCGCGAAAATGGTCGAATTCAAGGATGCGAGCGAGGAGGAACGCGCCTGCCGCCTGTGCAATTCCGGCCTGATGGCGGTGCGCGGCGAGCAGCTGTTCGAACTGCTGTCCCGCGTCGGCAATGACAATGCGCAGGGCGAGTATTACCTGCCCGATATCGTCAACGTCGCCATTTCCGAAGGGCTTCCCGCTGCCGTTGTCGTCACCGATGATGCAGACGAGGTTGCCGGGATCAACAGCCGCGCAGAACTGGCCGATGCGGAACGCCGCTTCCAGCAGGCCAAACGCGCAGAAGCTATGGCGAATGGCGCGACGCTGCTTGCGCCCGAGACCGTGTTCTTCAGCCATGACACCGTGCTGGGTCAGGACGTGCTGGTGGAACAGAATGTAGTGTTCGCACCCGGCGTCACCGTGGCGGACAATGTCCGCATCCGCGCCAACAGCCACCTTGAAGGCGCGACGCTGCACGAAGGGGTGGAGATCGGCCCCTATGCCCGCCTGCGCCCCGGTGCGGTGCTGGAAAAGGGCAGCAAGGTCGGCAATTTCGTCGAGATGAAGAACGCCACTCTGGGTGAAGGCGCGAAGGCCAACCACCTCACCTATCTCGGCGACGCGACAGTGGGTGCGAAGGCCAATATCGGCGCGGGCACGATCACCTGCAATTACGATGGCTATTTCAAGCACCAGACGGTGATCGGGCCGGGCGCGTTCATCGGATCGAACTCCGCGCTGATAGCTCCGATCAAGATCGGGGCCGATGCCATCGTGGCGGCAGGCAGCGCGGTCAGCCGCGATGTGTCCGATGGCGAACTGCGCATGGTGCGCGCCGAACAGCTGGTCAAACCCGGCTGGGCAGACCGCTTCCATGACGCGATGAAAAAGAAGAAAGAGCAGGCGAAGAAAGATGGCTGAAGAGCAGAAAGTGGGCGACGCGCAACTGGGTGCCATGCTGGAGGCATCGCGCGACTTCGCGTTCCAGCTGCTGGCGGAAAAGGGCAAGCTGATCCCCTTCGGCGCGCGTGCGGGTGAGAGCGGCGATATCGAATTCGTCCGCGTGGCTGACGAGACCAGCACCGAGCCGCTCGACGATATCTACACGAAGACGCAGGAACTTCTGGCCGGACAGGCAAGTGCGGACGAGATCATCGTCGCCACCACCGTGGCTCATGTCGCCATCGAAGGCGGTATCGGCGAGGAAGGCTATGAACGCGCCATCCGCGTGCATGTCGAAGCGCCCGATTTCAGCCGCTTCATCTTCGCGCCCTACAACGTCGTTCCCGGCGAGCAGGAAGGCACGGCCACGCTGGAACCCGGCAAGATGGTTGCGCAGGAAGCCGACGCGGTGGTTTTCGCTGGTTGAGAGGATCTCCCTGGAGTGGCCCGGCAATCGCCGGTTCACACGCGCAGTGGCAATCAGCCACGCGTGATCTATACGAAATACCAACCCGTTGCGTCTAAGGCCGCGGGTGATCGAGACATGGGGGCTGACGCGTAAATGTGCGGAATTATCGGGATTGTCGGCACGCAGCCGGTGGCGGACAGGCTGGTCGACGGGCTGCGGCGGATGGAATATCGCGGCTATGACAGTTCTGGCGTCTGCACGCTGGATGACGGGCAGATGGTCCGTCGCCGCGCGCAGGGCAAGCTGGTCAATCTCGTGGCAGAAATCGCGGAAAATCCCGCTCCCGGCAATGTCGGCATAGCGCACACGCGCTGGGCCACCCACGGCGCGCCCACGGCCCGCAATGCCCACCCGCATGCCACCGATGAAGTGGCGATCGTGCACAACGGCATTATCGAGAATTTCGCTTCGCTGCGCGCCGAATTGCAGGAACGCGGGCGCGTGTTCGAAAGCGAGACGGACAGCGAGATCGTCGCGCATCTCGTTTCCGAACAGGTCGAGGCGGGCAAGTCACCGCAGGATGCGGTCGCCGAAGTCCTGCCGCGCCTGCGCGGGGCATTCGCGCTGGCCATCGCCTTCCGCGCGCATCCCGACATGCTGATCGGCGCGCGGCTCGGCTCGCCGCTGGTGGTGGGTTATGGCGAGGGCGAAACCTTCCTTGGGTCTGACGCGCTGGCGCTGGCCTCGCTCACCCAGAAGATCACCTATCTCGAAGAAGGTGACTGGGTCGTCGTCACCCGCGATGGGGCCGAGATTTTCGACAGCGAAAACAAGCCGGTAACCCGCGATATCGTCGCTTCAGGTGCCAGCGCGGCTGCCATCGAGAAGGGCAATTTCCACCACTTCATGCAGAAGGAAATCTTCGAGCAGCCGACCGTGGTGGCGCAGACCCTGCAAAGCTATCTCCGCCCGCTGGAACGCAAGGTGGCGCTGCCGCAGATCGACTTCGACATTTCCGCCATCGACCGCATCACCATCGTCGCATGCGGCACCAGCTATTACGCGGCGATGGTCGCGAAGTACTGGTTCGAGAGCTTCGCCCGCGTGCCGGTGGACATCGATTTCGCCTCCGAGTTCCGGTACCGCGAGCCGATCCTCAAGGAAGGCGGCCTCTCGCTGTTCATCTCGCAAAGCGGGGAGACGGCGGATACGCTGGCCGCCCTCAGGCATTGCAAGGCCGAAGGGCAGACCATCGCGGTCGTCGTCAACGTGCCCACCAGCACCATGGCGCGCGAGGCGGACCTGCTGCTGCCCACCCATGCGGGACCGGAAATCGGCGTGGCTTCGACCAAGGCCTTTACCTGCCAGCTTGCGGTGCTGGCCGCGCTGGCTGCGCATTTCGCGGTCAAGAAGGGGCGCATGACCGAGGCAGAGGAAGCGGCAATCGTTGCCCATTTGCTCGAAGCGCCTGCCTGCCTCAACGCCGCGCTCGATCACGATGCGGAAATCCAGGCGATTGCCCCGTTGATCGCTCCTGCACGCGATGTGCTTTATCTGGGGCGCGGGCCGGACTTCCCGCTGGCGCTGGAAGGTGCGCTCAAGCTCAAGGAAATCAGCTATATCCACGCCGAAGGTTATGCCTCGGGCGAAATGAAGCACGGGCCCATCGCGCTGATCGACAAGGATGTGCCGGTGATCGTGCTCGCGCCGTCCGGTCCGCTGTTCGAAAAGACCGTTTCCAACATGCAGGAAGTGGCCGCGCG
Organism: Alphaproteobacteria bacterium; assembly: GCA_030431435.1. Taxonomy (GTDB): domain Bacteria; phylum Pseudomonadota; class Alphaproteobacteria; order Sphingomonadales; family Sphingomonadaceae; genus Alteraurantiacibacter. The sequence goes on from JAUIJI010000016.1 coordinate 22,170, forward strand.
CGGTGGCAAGATCGTGCTGATTTCGGATGCTGATGGCATTGCCGAAGCCGGTGATGGCTGCATGGCAACCATCGAAATGCCCAAGGTCCACCCGCTGATTGCGCCGCTGGTCTATGCCGTGCCGGTGCAGTTGCTGGCCTACCATGTGGCCTGCGCCAAGGGCACCGATGTTGACCAGCCGCGCAACCTGGCGAAATCGGTCACGGTGGAATAGGTTACACGAGCGTTCAAATTCGGGTGGGAATTTACCCGACGCTAATGCTTTTTCCCTAGGGGGAAGGCCGTGAACGCGACCTACACCGGCCTCCCGGACCTGCCCTTGGAACTCAATGCCATGCAGGTGCTGGGCTTCAAGGATCCCGACAAGGGTGACTGGTCGCGCCTGCGCGCCTTGCAATACCGGGAACTACACCAGACAGCGACGGTGCGCCTTACGGCGCATACCATTGCTGCCGCCATGATCTGCCTGATCTATTTTGCCAGCGTCCCGGGTGTGCTGCTGGCGGCCTGGGCAGTGGCGCTGCTCTTTGCGGTTGCCAATGTGGTTCGCGTGGAATCCGACCTCGCCAGTCTCGACAATCGCCAGATGAAGCGGCGCGAGTTCGGCAGCCATGCCATTGCCGTTTGCGCCATGGCGACCTGTTGGGCTGTCCCGCTGCTGGCTTTCGCCTCCACCGGTTCGGAAGCGGCGCATTTTGCCTTGTGGACCGTGGTCGCCATGCTGGTGGCAGGATCGGCGCTGACCATGTACAAGGCACCCATTACGGGGATTGTGTGGGCCACGATCTGCGGCATCGCTTCGATGTTTTCCTTCGCGATGGAGGGGAACTGGCTGTTCGCCCTTGCATCCATCTTTTTCTGCACTGTGGTTATTGGCGGCACGCTGAGCACGGCGCGGATCTTCCTGACCGCCCGCATTGCCGAGGCTGGGGCTGCCGAGAAGGACGAGGTGGTTTCGCTCCTCCTGCGCGAGTTCGAGGAGAACCAGGCCGACTGGCTGTGGCAGATCGATGCCAATCGCAAGATCAAGGCGGCCAGCCCGCGCTTTGCCTTTGCCCTTGGCGAGGAGGCCAAGGACATCGAAGGCCGCCGCATGGTAGAGCTCATGGCAGGCAACAACTGGAAAGACGGCACATTGCCGCCCAGCCTGCATGAACTGGCTGACCAGTTGAAGCGCCGCGAAAGCTTCTCGCACCTGACCGTGCAGGTCGACCTGGGCGGCAACCGACGATGGTGGGAATTGTCAGGCACGCCGATCTTCAATGACAAGGGCAAGTTCGATGGATTCCGCGGTGTTGGTTCTGACGTGACCGAACAGCGCGAATCCGCCGAAAAGATCGCCTACCTTGCGCGCTACGACACGCTAACCGGGCTGCCCAACCGCCTTATGCTGACTGAGGCGCTGAATGATGCGCTGCGCTATGCCGAACAGTGGAAGACGCGCTGTGCCTTCCTGATGATCGACCTCGACCGTTTCAAGGCGGTGAACGATTCCCTCGGCCATCACATCGGCGACAAGATGCTGGCCCAGGTTTCGCAGCGGCTGCAGGCTGTCATCACCGAGAACGAGCACGTCGGCCGGCTGGGCGGTGACGAGTTTGCTATAGTGATCCGCGATGCTGCCAAGGCGAGCCATGTGCGCGAGCTTGCAGAGGATGTGATCGCGGCGCTTTCCGCGCCCTATTCGGTGGATAACCACACGCTGTACATCGGTGCCAGCATCGGCTCTGCGCTGGGACCGCGTGATGGCAATACTGTCGAAACCCTGATGCGCAACGCTGACCTTGCACTCTACCGCGCCAAGGACGAAGGCGGCGGCGAGTACCGCGCCTTCCAGCCTTCGCTGCATGCCGATGCGCAGGAACGCCTGAAGCTGGAAGCATCGCTGCGCAATGCCATTGGCAACCAGGAACTGGAGGTCAATTTCCAGCCCGTGGTGAACGCCAATTCCGAGGATGTGGTCAGCTTCGAGGCGCTGCTGCGCTGGAACAGCAAGGACCATGGCTTTGTCAGCCCGGCCAAGTTCATTCCGCTGGCCGAGGATACGCGCCTGATTGTGCCGATTGGCGACTGGGTTCTGCGTGAGGCATGTCGCCACGCGGCCATGTGGCCCGAAAACGTGAAGGTGGCGGTGAACGTTTCCGGCGAACAATTGCTTGAACCCAATTTCGCCCGGACCGTGGTCTGCGCACTTGCAGACTCGGGGCTGCCTGCCCATCGGCTCGAAGTCGAGGTGACCGAAAGCGTGTTTCTGCGCGATGGCCGCACGGCCCGTCAGTCGCTGGAGGAAATACTGGCGCTGGGCTGCTCGGTCGCGCTCGATGATTTCGGCACCGGCTATTCCTCGCTCGGCTACCTGCGCACGCTGCGCTTCTCGACGATCAAGGTGGATCGCAGCTTCGTGCAGGGCGCATCGGAAGGGAATGCGGAAAGCCTCGCCATCATCAATGCGGTGGTTGCGATGGCCAAGAGCCTGGAAATGTCGACGACAGCGGAAGGCGTCGAGGACATGGAGCAGGCAGACTTGGTCCGCGGCCTCGGTTGCGACAAGATCCAGGGATATTACTTCGGACGGCCGATGCCGGCGACCGAAGCGCTGAGCCTTGTGCTCAAGCGCCGTAGCAACGCTGCTGCCTAGTTATCTTTGCGAAGGCGCATCCGCGCTTGATGCTTTGCTTTAGTCCCTCAAGCGCCGGGCGCAGCGCGTCCGCGCTGCTTGGCTTCCGCCCTACCGGGCGGCGCGTGGTCACGCGCTGGCTTCGCCTTCGGCTCAGCGACCATTCCAGGCCAGACCGTTCGTGCTGGAAAACGGTTGCTCAGCAACCGCAAGGGCGACTGCCCGCCCGGAGGTGCCCCGCAGCGTAGCGCAGGGATCAGCACCGAGGACCGCGCGCCCGGACGGGCGTGCGGAACACCAATCAGGCTACACTCAAACTCTCGAACACGCTCTCGAACAGCGCCACGCCGTCGGTGCCGCCGTGTGCTGCATCCACCGCGCGTTCGGGGTGGGGCATCATGCCCAGCACATTGCCGCCCGCGTTGAGGATACCGGCGATATCGCGCTGCGAGCCGTTGCAGTTCTCGTCATAGCGGAAGGCCACGCGGCCATCGCCTTCGAGGCGGTCGAGCGTCTCGGCATCGGCAAAATAGTTGCCATCGTGATGCGCCACGGGAATGTCGATCACCTGTCCGGCTTCATAGCGGCTGGTAAACAGCGACTGGCTGTTTTCCACCTTCAGCTTCACGGTGCGGCAGATGAAGGTCTGCCCTGCGTTGCGCATCAGCGCGCCGGGCAGGAGGCCGCTTTCCGTCAGCACCTGGAATCCGTTGCACACGCCCAGCACCGGCACGCCCTTGCCGGCAGCGTCAGTAATCGCGCGCATGATCGGGCTGTTTGCCGCCATCGATCCGCAGCGCAGGTAATCGCCGTAGGAGAAGCCGCCGGGAAGGGCTATGAAATCAAGGCCATCGGGCAGGCTGGCATCGCCATGCCACACGCGCAGCGGCGCCTTGCCCGATATCCGCTCGATCGCCACCGCCATGTCGCGGTCGCAGTTCGAACCGGGGAAGGTGATGACGGCGGCGCGCATCAGGCGGCACCTGCCGTTTCGGGCAGCTTCTCGATGGAGTAGTTCTCGATCACCATGTTGGCGAGCAGCTTGCGGCACATCTCGTCAAGCGCCTCATCCGTGGTGCTGTCGGCCACGTCCAGCTCGATCAGGCGGCCGATGCGGACATCCTCGACACCGGTGAAGCCAAGGCCTTCCAGCGAATGGTGGACGGCGCGGCCCTGCGGGTCGAGCACGCCGGGCTTAAGGCTGACATGGATGCGGACTTTCATGGGGCTGGCCCTTCGTCAATTTGCGTGGAGTCGTTCCTGTGCGAGCCTATGGCGATTGCGCCCCTGCAGGGCAAGAGGGGCTTGGGCGGTGCTCCCCCCTTTTCCATTCGCGAATGACAGTGTCAGGCCAGCGACAGTTTGCACTGTCACACCGGCATGGAAGGGGGTTGCTACAATTCGGGACTTGTTGTTGCGAATGGTTCTCACTAGGCGTGGAGACAAGTTGATTCGGGAACAGACATGAACCAGTCCACTGCAACTGCTGAAAACACCAAGACGGCTGACAGGCCGCAGCCCTATCTATCGCCCGCTGCAAAGCGTCGGCAAACGTGGCTGTGGGTGCACCGCTGGCTGGGCATCATCCTGTTGATCCCGATGGCCGTGCTGGGCGTCACCGGGTCAGCGCAGGTCTGGCCTGAAGAGACCGAGGCGCTGCTCAACCCGCAGCGCGAAGTCGCCACCACGGCTGATCCCGCTGCCATCGGCACCGCCCATATCGCCAATGCGCGCGAGGCGCTGGCCGAATATGGCCCGATCGTCAGCATCCAGCTGGGCGAGGAAGGCGAGCCGATCGTGGCCTCGACCGCAGGCTATGCCGATCCGCCTTTCGGCATCGGCGCCCCCGGCGGCATGACGCGGCAGGCATATGTCGATCCCGACAGCGCCGAAGTGATCGACAATACCGACAGTGCCGGCGGCTTCATGTGGTACATGCACTTCATCCACGGACTGTTCCTGATCCCCGGCATCGGCCGCCAGATCGTGGGCATCATGGGCCTGTTCCTCACCATATCCGCAGTCACGGGCATTTACGTGTTCTGGCCAGGGTTCAAGCGCCTGTTCGCTGCGCTGAAATGGCAGAAGCGCGATGGCAAGATGCTCAACATCCACCGCCAGTCCGGCTTCCTGCTGTCGATCATCCTGATCGTGGAGGCGATCACCGGCGCGTGGATATCCTTCCCCGGTTTCTTCGCCATGCTGGTGGAACCCGGCGTTGAGCAGCCAGAGCGCCGCCGCCGTGGCGGCGGCCCGGAAGGCACCTTGCTGGAAGCAGAGGACGGCGCGTGGATGGTGGCGCTCGGTTCCGCGACAGCCGCCTATGATGGCCGCCCGACCGGCATCACCGCGCCCACCGCAGAAAGTGGAGCGTGGACGGTCACCCTCGCAGGCGATGGCATGGACGCCACCGCCAGCGTGCCGCTGGATGGCGGCGAAGTGACGGTTGAGGAAAGCCCGGCCCGTGCAGGCCCGCCGCCGCCCGCGACCCGCGCGCAGGCCGTGTCCTCATGGATGCGCGGCGTGCACTACGCCACCATCGGCGGGATCATCTGGGAACTGCTGGTGTTCATCAGCGGCATCGTGATGACCTTCCTGGCCATGAGCGGCATCTACATCTGGGGCAAGCGAGAGCTGCTGGGCAAGAAGCGGCGCAAGGCCTGATCCGCAATGATCGGCGCCGTGCTGCTTACGGAGTGCGGCAGGCGCTGGTGTCTTCCAGCCAGTTGACTTCATAGGTTGCAGGAACGCTACTGACCCCGGTTGCCGCAACCACCAGCTGGTCTTCCTGCTGGTCAAAATCACGGCGCAAGGCGACCTGGCTCATGGCGTTGTCGAAATCGGGGATCGCGGCATTGGCTTCCTCGGCCTGTGCGGCGGTGATCTCGTCGAGCACGGTGCGGGTGCTCTGGATCGTGCGCATTTCGCCATCGGTCAGGTTTGCCACGCGCCAGTAAGCAATGCCGCCGATCTCCTGGTTCATGGCATCGACATCGTGCTCCCAGCCCTGCGCGCCGAAAGGTTCGGGCAGCTTGATCGTGGTGACACTGCAGGAGAAACGATAGGGATCGTTCAGCCATGGCAAGCTGCGATCCTGCTGCGGCGGGCGGCGACGTTCCGGCGGGGGATAAAGGCCAGCACCGGGAATGGTGATTTCGGTAATCGCCCAATCGTCAGCCTTATCCCATTCAAGTGTGTCGATGCCGGTAGCGGAAAAGGTAAGCGCCGCCTCTTCCTCGTCAAATGACCAGTCGAGCTCCTGCAGTTCTTCCCAGCTGCCTTCACCACCGACAAGCTGGCGCAAGGCCTGGTCGAGTGTGTCTTGCGGCATGGCTTGCAAGGCCGCGCGCAATTGCAGTGCATCGCTGCCGCGCAGGATTGTTTTCACGGTGGTGCTGACCGGGCGGTCGATCCCGTCGGTCGCATCGATCTCGACGATGTTGATCCGTTGCGGATGCTCGGGCGGGACGAAGGGCAGGGTTTCAAGGTCTGCCCCCTCCCGCGTCAGCGCCAGCACGTTGCGGAAGGGTTCGGGCGGGGCGGGATTGATCCGCGTATCGCCATGTCGTGTGCCATCCAGCCAGACCTTCTGCCCGTCCACCGTCGCGCGCACCAGCACGTGATCGAACTGGCCAGGGCCGGGCAGATAGGCATCGGTTCCCGCGCCAAGGGTGGACAGGCTGACGGTTACCGGCTCCGCGTCGATCCCCATGGCGTCAAGCAGGGCGAGCAGCATCACCGTCTTCGCCTTGCAATCGCCGTAACGGCGTTCCCACGTCTCCTCCACCGTGGCGGGGGTGAGGTTGCCGCCGTTGAGGCCGACATAGACATAGCGCACCTGGTCCTGCACCAGCCGCAGGGCCGCACGGGCACGCTCAGCCTCGCTATCGTGATTGCGCATGATGCGCGCGACATCACCTTCCAGCTCCGATCCGTTGGGGATGACTGCAGCTTCCTCATACAAAGGATACAGGCTGCGCGAGACCTCGGGCCAATCCTCGAACGCGGAGTATTCCAGAATACGCCCTGCCGGGTAACGCGCTGGCGCGCTTTCGGTGGCAAAGAACTGTTCCGGCTGGTCCATGCGGATCGTCACGCTGTTGCCAGCAGTTTGCGCCATATCGGCGATGTCGCCCAGTGCTTGCCACTCCGGCCGGTAACCCTCGTCCCAGCTCAGCCGCGCGCGATAGGTGCCGTTGCTCGGTATGGCAGGCAGCACCAGCACGCCTGATGGATGATCCGGCAGGGTCGGGTCCTGGCTCACCGTGGTCAGCGAGAATTCCAGCTGGTCGCCCACACGCAGGCCGGGTACTTGCAGGCTTGCGGTGAGCAGGCCGTCGAGGATCGACTGTTCCAGCCCGCCTTCGCGCTGGAAGATGGAAAAGCGATGATCCTCGAGCACATCGATCTCTTCCCCGTCGCGGATCACCTTCAGCGTATGGATGGTCGGCCCGCCTGCAGCGGGGTTCCACGCGATCGACAGATTGCCCAGCGCCAGTCCCTCGGCTGTCTGGATGTGAAAGCGGCTCTGTTCGAAGATATGCTGACCATCCTCGTCAAAATGCACCTGCATGTCGCGCGAGAGGATGCTGAATGCGCCCTGCTGGCGTTCAGGCGAAGCCGCTTCGGGGGAGGGGCGGACCCAATCGGCGGGGTCGCCATACCGGACCTCTTCGGCGGCCAGGGCCGGACTGCTGACGCCCAGCAGGGCAGCAAGAATAATGGCGCGGCGCATGCGATCCTCCCGTCTATCGAACGGATGGCATGATCCACGTTTGCGTTTGGTAACGCAAGCACCTGTATTGTGACAGATTTACTCGCCTTCGCGCGGCAGCACGGTGATCTCCAGCCGTTCTTCCGGATCGAGGTAGCGCAGCGCCATCCGGTGAATGTCTTCGGGGGTCACCGCAGCCAGCATCTCGCGCGCCATGGTGTAGCGATCGAGCCTGTCGGGCTGTGTCTGCGCGCGATCGACCAGTGCCATCCAGCCGCCATTGCTCTTGAGCATGTTGGCGAATTGCTCCTGCTGCGGCGCGCGGGCGCGTTGCAGCGTGTCTGCATCCACCGGCGCATCGCGCAGTTCCGCGATCACATCAAGCATGGCCTCACGCGTGGCGGGGACATCCTGGGGCGTGATCGAGGCATTGATGGTGAAGGTGCCATAGCCGCGATAGACGCGCGACTGCTGCGCAGAAGCGGAAGGCGAATAGGTCTGGCCCAGTTCCTCGCGCAGTTCTTCGATCAGTTTCAGGCGGGCGACATCCTGCAGCAGCTCGAGCTGCATGCTCTCGGCAAAATCCTCGCCATCGCGGGTTGGCCAGATCATTCGCAGGACGGCCTGGTTGGCCTCGCCATCGTGGTAGAGCACGCGCGGCGAGAGATCCTGGGTAAAGCTGCGGTCGCGGTTGTCAGCCCAGTCGCTGAAACCGGCTTCGCGTGCGGGCAGGGCGCCCAGCGTTGCGGCGACGGCGCTGATCGCTTCGGCAGGTTCGAAATCGCCGACAATCGCCAGCTCCATCGCGCCATTGTTCCAGCGTTCGGAGATGGCATCACGCAGGCCTGCGAATGTCAGCTGCAAATAGGCTTCTTCCGGCTGCAGCGAGAAGCGCGGGTCATCGTCAGACAGGATGCCGCCCAGCGCATTGCCCAGCGCCGCATCGGGCGTGGCGTTGAGGCGGGCGAAGAAATTGGCGACCGAGCGGCGATATTGCTCCTCGCCCTGTGGGCGATATCCGGGATCGGACAGCGCTGCAGCAAACAGCTGCAGCTGCATCTCGAAATCGCGCGGGGTGGTGGAACCGCGCAGGCGGAATGTCTCTTCGTCAGCGTCGATATCGATGCCAACCTGTCGGCCCGCGAGGATGCTCTGCAATTCGTCGAGCGAATGCTCTCCCAGACCGCCCACGATCAGCGAACTGGTCATCGCCGTTGCGAGCGGCTGTTCGCGCGTATCGAGCATCTCGCCGCCATCGACATTGAGTTGCACGCTGATGCGATCCTCGGCGAGGTCAGTGGGTTTGAGGTTGAGCTTGAGCCCATTGGCGAAGGTGATCTGGTGGATGCCCAGCTGCTCCTCCACCATGTAGCTGGTGACGAGCCCCGGCGGGCCGAAGTCGGTATAGGCAAACTCCGCCAGTGCCGCTTCTTCGCGCGGTTGCAGGGCGAGTTCCATGCCTTCGTTCCATGCGGTTCGCAGCGCCGCTTCTCCGCCTTCGGGCGCAGTTCGGCCGGAGAAACGGATCAGCGGATTGTCGAGCGGCACGAAGTCCGCCTTCAGCGCGGCGAGCACGGCATCGGGGGTGATCTGCGGCGCAAGCTGTTCGAAGCGCTCCTTCGCAGTTGCAGGTGTAGTCGGCACCTGTCCGTCCTCCAGCAGGGTGAGCGCGCCAGTCATGAAATCGCGGTTCTGGCGGGTGTTGGCTCCTGCGGTGTTGGAGTCGATGGCGGCGCGCAGGTTCGCCACCTGCTCGGCCACTTCGGCTTCGGAGAAACCGAACATCATCGCCCGGCGGTATTCCTCTTGTGCAGCAGCAAGGCCGCGCTCCCATTCGCCCTCGGCAGCCTGCACCACCAGCGATGAGCTGCGCGCTTCCTTGAACACTTCTTCCGTCACCACGGCGGCAGCGCGATAGGGCGGGTTGTCCTCGCGCGCGAGCCGCTGCAGGCGGCGGTTGATGATGGCATAGCCGATCTGCCGCAGCACCCGCTCCTGCCGCGTGGCGACCGTGTCGGGCCGGTCAATCCACGGCGCGTTGCGCGAGATATCGACGCGTTCGGACAAGGCCGGGTCGATATAGATATCGGTCTCGCCGGCGCGGTCAAAATCGAACGGACCGGCCGAAGCGGCGTCTTCCACCGGCTCTGCCTGCCAGCTGGCGAAATGTTCGCGGATGGCGGCTTCCACCGCCTCGCCATCGAAATCGCCGACCACGATCACCGCCGCGTTATCCGGGCGATACCAGCGGTCATAATAATCGCGCAGCCGCTGCGACGTGGCATTGGCGATGGTTTCCTCGGTACCGCCGATCCAGTTCTCGGCGAAGTTCGACCCGGGATAGAGGAACTTCAGCTGGTCGATGGCATTGCGCTGCTGGTAGGTATCGCGCACGCGCTGTTCGGAATGGATCACGCCGATTTCGCGCGCCACGGCTTCGGGCTCGAACAGGATTTCGCTCGCCGTTTCGCGCATCAGCATCAGCGCGGTGTCGAGCAGATCCTCGTCATTGCGCGGCAGGTTGAGCTGGTAGATCGTCTGGTGGAAGGTGGTGGAGGCGTTGGTGTCCGCCCCGAAAGCCAGCCCCTCGCGTTCGAGCAGCGGCAGCATTTCGCCTTCGGGCACGTTGGTGGTGCCGTTGAAGGCCATGTGCTCCACGAAATGCGCATAGCCCGCCTGGTCCGGATCCTCGCCCAGCGAACCGGCATTGATCCACAGATAGACCATGCCCTGGCCCTCGGGCGTGCCATTGGGCCGCACGACGTAGCGCATGCCGTTGTCGAGCACGCCGAGCCGGTAATCGGGATCGAGCGGCAGGTCGCTTCCCGCAATGCCGAACGGGTCGGGCATGTCGGCAGGCGCGGTGATCTCGTGGATCACGCGTTCCGGGTTCTGGTAATCCGGCGCCTGGGCGAGGACAGGGGTGGAAACGGCGAGCGGAAGAGCGGTGGCGCAGAGCAGCGCTGTAATGATACGAGATTTCATGCCGCAATAGATGGGGCATGTTCGCTTAACGGGCAATGGCTGGATTGGGGCGAGCGAAATCAGGCGAACCGTCGCGCCGTGCCTGGCACGGGGCAAGGCTGCCTTTGTCCGGATTTTTCAAAAAGAAGCCCTGGCCCGCATCAAGTGCGGGCCGACGATTGGTTGGCCAGGAGCCTTACTTCTTCGGCTTGGGCGGTGCCTGGCGCAGCCTTGAGCGATGCGCACTCATGTCGAGCACTTCGCCGGGACCATCGCCATCGCCTTGCAGCACGCCGAGGCGGCGGGCCACTTCCTGATAGGCTTCTTCCTCGCCGCCCATGTCGCGGCGGAAGCGGTCCTTGTCGAGCTTTTCGCCGGTGGTGAAGTCCCACAGGCGGCAGTTGTCCGGGCTGATCTCGTCAGCCAGGATCACGCGGCTGTAATCGCCATCGAAGATGCGGCCGAATTCCAGCTTGAAGTCCACCAGCCGGATATCGATGGCGGCGAACATGCCGCACATGAAATCATTGATGCGGATGGCCATGGCGGAGATGTCCTGCATCTCCTCGAAGCTCGCCCAGTTGAAGGCGGCGATATGCTCTTCGGACACCATCGGATCGTTCAGTTCGTCCGACTTCAGGTAATATTCGATCAGCGTGTGCGGCAGCATCTCGCCTTCCTCGATGCCGAGGCGCTTGGCGATGGAACCGGCGGCCACGTTGCGCACAACCACTTCCAGCGGAATGATCTCGCACTGGCGCACCAGCTGCTCGCGCATGTTCAGGCGGCGGATGAAGTGGGTGGGGATGCCGATGTGCGAAAGGCGGGTGAACACATGCTCGCTGATGCGGTTGTTGATCACGCCCTTGCCGTTGATCGTGCCCTTCTTGGCCGCGTTGAAGGCGGTGGCGTCATCCTTGAAATACTGGATGATCGTGCCCGGTTCGGGGCCTTCATA
>JAUIJI010000017.1 GCA_030431435.1 Alphaproteobacteria bacterium
GGTGCGATTCCCGCCGGTCTCGGCGTGATCGAAGGCGGCGAAATTCCGTACAACGAAGCCGCCATGGAACGTCTGGCCGCGCATCAGGAAAACGTGATCTATCACGATCCGGAAGCAGCCTGCTACCTGCCCGGCATCCCGCGTGCCACCTACATGCCTTACCCGTTCCAAATCATCCAGGGTAACGATGACGATATCCTGATGGTCTATGAATATGCTTCCGCCAACCGCGTGGTGCATATGCAGGAAGTCGGCATCCCGCCGATCGATACCTGGATGGGCACCTCCTATGGCCAGTGGGATGGCGATACGCTTGTCGTCACCACCCTTGCTCTGGGCCCGGGGCTGGTGAAGCTTCCCGCCGGTGAGATGGTGGAAGGTGTGACCTGGCTTGACCGCGCAGGCAATTACCTGACCAACCACGCCACGGTGACCGAACGCTTCACCCTGGCCGAAGGCGGCAACCACATCATGTATTCGGCAACGATTTCCGATCCCACGATCTACACCCGTGACTGGACGATCAGCATGCCGATCTACCGCCGGATGGAAGACAACGCACAGCTGCTCGAATTCAAGTGCGTGCCCTTTTCTGAAAATCTGCTCTACGGTGACTTAATCGAGGAGCAAGGTGAGGACTGATAGAAGGACAAAGTCAACGACAGGGTCCGAATCGATACAGTCCGTCATCGATGACCAATTTGAAGTTCAATACCTGAGGAGTTACCTGCCATGCATATGAAGAAGCTCAGCGCTGCCGCGATCGGCGCCGTGCTCGCGGTAACGGGTGTAGGCGCAGCTGCGCACCACTCGTTCGCCACCGAGTTTGACCGCAACAAGCCCGTCCGCCTTGAAGGCAAGGTCGTGATGTTCGAGTGGGTGAACCCCCACTCCTGGATCCACATCGACGTTCAGCGCAACGGCACCACCGAGCGCTGGCGTGTCGAAGGCGGTGCACCTTCCGCGCTGCTGCGTCGCGGCTGGAACAGAAATTCGCTGCCCGCCGGCACTGACATCATCGTGGACGCCTTCCAGGCCCGCGATGGCGACACCCGCGCATCGGCTGCTGAAATCCGCTTCCCGAACGGTCGCGAGCTCTCGCTCGGCAACCCGACCACGGAAGCTGTTGCTGCTGCCGCACGCCGCGCCGGCAACTAATCAGTCTCCAGCGCAAGCTGGATGCTTGGAGCGGGGGTCCCATCCGGGGCCCCCGTTTTCGTTTGCCCCAGGCGATATGGCGCGCCGGAAATTTTCGGACCGGATCAACAATTTGTCAGGCCTGCGGGCTTGTCAGCGGTGCCTGGACACAGGCATGATAACATCCGTTACAGTAGGAGAGGATCCGCCACATGAATTCCCTGCGCCTTGCAGCAAGCACCGCCATCGCCCTTTCGATCACCGCCGCCGCCCATGCGCAGGAAGGTGTCGCGGCGGGCGAATCCTGCCTGCCGCAGGGCATGTTCGCCCAACCCGATTACATCTCTGTCGAACAGCATGACGACAGTCGCGTCACATTCCGCCTGTGCGCTCCCGAAGCGCGTGAAGTGCGGGTGACGAGCAATGACGTCGACTACGCTATCCCCATGGGAATGGCCCCCGGCACCGAGCGCGGCCTTGCCATGACGATGGATGAAACCGGCCTGTGGAGTGTGACCACTGCCGTCCCTGTGGAGCCCGATACATACCGCTTCAATTTCCAGGTCGATGGCGCGCGCGTACCCGATCCCATGGCCACCACCTTCAGCCGTGAACGCACCGGTATCAACTCCACCTTCGAAGTGACCGGCCCCGAAGGCGCGTTCCAGAGCTGGCAAGCCGATGTGCCGCACGGCGTGGTCTCACGTCTTGAATACTGGTCAGCACCGCTTGGCGCCAAGCGCGAAGCCTTTGTCTATACGCCGCCCGGCTACATGAACGGCAGCGAGAGCTATCCCGTGCTCTACCTGGTGCACGGGGCTGGAGACTCGGCTGACAGCTGGACCAGCGTCGGCCAGGCCAACGACATTCTCGACAACCTGCTGGCCGCCGGAGGCGCAAAGGAGATGATCATCGTCATGCCCTTTGGCCATACGCCGCCGCGCGCCGATGCGAACATGCTGGCCAACACCGACTTCGGGCAGGACCTGCATCAGGCGCTCATTCCGCATGTCGACGCGAATTTCCGCACTATTGCTGATGCCGAGCATCGTGCGATGGCCGGCCTTTCCATGGGCGGTGCGCATACGATCCGCTTCGGCCTGCCCCGCCCCGACGTGTTCAGCCACATCGGCATCTTCTCGATGGGCCTTGGCATGGGGCCGGACGACGTGGCGAATTACACAGCCGAGAACGGCGATGCCCTCGCCCGTTCTGCCGAAGAGATGGACCTCGTCTATTACGCCATGGGCGTTGAGGATTTCCTCTACGGCACCGTCGAACCCACCCGCTCCATGCTGGACGAGGCCGGGATCGAGCATGTCTATAACGAGACCGGCGGCGGCCACACCTGGGTCAACTGGCGGCGCTACCTCCATGATTTCCTGCCGCGCCTGTTCCGCGAGGACTGAGCCTCAATCGGCTAGGTATCGCTGCAACCGCGGCCTGATTTTCAGGAAGCGGACGTAGAGTTTTTCGAGAAGCCACAACAGCGGGCCGAACCTTGCAATGAGGCCCAGGGGCCGCAGCATCGGGATCGCCCGCCACATGGCGGCAAAGGCCGCTGCGCCGGACAGCAATTGCCCATCCTCGCGCGCATGAAACCGTGCCAGCAAGGCTTCGGGCGAGATGGGGCAATCCTGCGGCGCGGCGTCATGCACATCGATGAAGTCGATCGCCCCGCGCTTGTCCAGCCGCCGCATCACCGCGATCTCGCGCTGGCATAAGGGGCAGTTCCCATCGTGCCACACGGTCAGGCGGGATCCGGTCATCATACCTACCCTTCGCGAAGCATCGTCCGGGCCAGCTGCCTGCCAGACAGCCAGGCGTCCTCAACGGTAGCGCCTGCCAGCCAGTCTCCACAAGCGCCCAGCCGCTTCTCCGAATCCCACAAGCATCCCGCATTACCCGCAGACGGAAAGGCAAAGCGCCAGCGATGCGCGGTGGCGAGCAGTGGTTCGGGCAAGTCGGCGCGCAGCGCCTTGCCGAACTCTTCAAGCAGCATCGGCACCACCGCCTGCGGCTCCAGCTCGAGGTGTTGCCGTGACCATTCGGGGCCTGCCTGCACAACCCAGCATTCCGCCGCGTCACGATCAGGCTTGGCGCTGTTACGCGCCGCCCAGGCAATCGCGCCATCGCTGCGATAGCTTTCGGGCGCATCGGAAAACTTGTCCGCAAAAGCGCACATCAGCGTCCAGCACGGGCTCGAACTCACGCCCACCGCCTGGCGAGCCATGTCGAAATGAATAGTTCCTAGCAGTGTCGTCGCCTGCTCGGCAGGTACGGCCACGGCGATACTGTCGAACGTCTGCGGCAAAGCGCCGGCCTCGCTGCACAGCGTGTACGCCGTGCCTTGCTTGTGCATGCCCACGATGCGCGTGGCGAAGCTGATATCCAGCGCCTGTGCCATATGCTTGAGCGGGGCGTTCATGCCCGGTGTGCCAACCCATGCATCAGGCTTGTCATGCGGCCAGCGGGCGACAACACCTGCTCCTTCCCAGGCCTTCATCTGGCGCGCGAATTCCTCATCGCTGACAGAAAAATATTGCGCCCCGTGATCGAAGCGGAACTCGCGGCCGTCTTGTGCAATCCGACGCGTGGACATTCGCCCGCCCGGCCCGCGCCCCTTGTCGAACAGGGTAACTTCGCAGCCGCGCTCCTTGAGGTATGTTGCACAGGCCATTCCCGCCATCCCCGCTCCGACGATGCCGATGCGGTGTGGTCGGGAGGAGGGATCCAGCATATTGTTTCTTCAGCTTGCGGTGGCAATCAGGTTTGGGGGCACCGCAGCCGGAAATGGTGGGATGGAGGGAGCGGAACTGGAGGGGGAAGGAATTCCGCTTCAAGACCGGCTGCGATGCATGTCCTGTCTGGACGACTGCACGCTACAACTAAATATGGACCTTAGGGCATGGCCCGAAAGGAGGGGGTCAGATACCCGCTTCCACGGCGATGCGGATCATCTCCGCCGCGGTCTGCACGCCGAGCTTTTCCATGGCGAGGCCACGGTGCATTTTCACCGTCTTTTCGGACAATTGCAGTTCCCAGGCGATCTGCTTGTTCCTGAGGCCGCTGGCCACCAGCTTGAGCACTTCGAGCTGTCGCGGTGAAAGCGTGCGAATCTTCTCCGCAGCGCGCGCGCGCTGGGTGACGCTGGGGCCGCCGTCCTCTTCCTGCAGCTCGATCTGCGAGCCGAAGAAATAGGCGAGTTCGTCGTCATCATCGAAAATCGGCGCGACCACCACCGCGTTGCGGAAAGGCGTGCCATCCTTCTTGTAGTTGAGGATTTCGACCATCACCGGACGCCGCTCGGCAACGCCGCTGGTGATCGCCTCGGTCAGCCACGGCTCCGTATCCGGACCTGCCAGGAAACGGCAATTGCGGCCAAGGATCTCCTGCGTGGAATAGCCGGTCAGGTCGATAAAGGCCTGGTTGCAAGCCACGATCGGGTTGTCGGCCAGGCGCGGATTACTCACCACCGCCGCAACCGGCGATGCCTTGATCATGTCATCCACCCAAGGGTCTGGTTTTATATCTTCTATGTTGCCCACGAGAGTTAATGTAGCGACTGGAATTCGCTTTCGCCAGTGCCATGCTGACACTCACGAAAGTTAGGCTAGCTGGCCCGAAAGGCTTTCTTCCTTTTTGCCATGCCCTCCCCTACCTAGCTGCACCTTCAAGGCCCGTCCGGGCAAGTTTGATCACAAAACAGGGTTTCGCTTCATGTCCGCTTCTTCCCGCAAGTTTCTGCGCGCCATTGCTGCATCCGGCATTGCGCTGGCTGCACTCACTGCCGTGCCTGCACAGGCCACCGATGGCTATTTCCTCAACGGCGTGGGTGCCAAGGCAAAGGGCATGGGCGGCGTCGCCATCGGCCTGCCGCAGGATGCGTTGTCCGTCGCCACCAATCCGGCGGCTGCCACCACGATGGACAAGCGCGTGGACTTTGGCGTGGAGATCTTCGTGCCGGATCGCGGCACCGAAATCAGCGGCAATGGTGCCGGCCTCAACGGCAGCTACAGCGGCAACGGGTCCAATCCCTTCGTGCTTCCCGAATTCGGCTATGTCCGCAAGGTCGCGGACAATGTCGCGCTGGGCCTGACCATCAATGGCAATGGCGGGATGAACACCGACTACGAGACGAACCCCTTTGCCAGTTTCGGCGCGTCCGGCCCTGCCGGGGTGGACCTGAAGCAGGTCTTCATCGCGCCCACCGTAGCGGTGGAATTCGCTGAAGGACATTCGGTTGGCCTCTCGCCCATCATCCTGGTGCAGGGCTTTCGGGCGGAGGGCATCCAGCCTTTCACCGCTGCGTCGGCCGCACCGGCTAACTTCACCAACCAGGGCACAGACTGGGCCTTTGGCGGCGGCTTCCGTGTCGGCTATCTGGGTGAGCTCGCTCCGGGCGTGAACATTGGCGCCTTCTACCAGTCGCGCATCTGGGCCGATGAGTTCGACAAATATGCAGGCCTCTTCGCGCAAGGCGGCGGCTTCGACGTGCCGGAAAGCTATGGCGTCGGCATTGGCCTCGAGCCGGTCGAAGGCGTGAAGCTGGGCGTGGATGTGAAGCGCATCGAATATTCCGAAGTCCAGTCAGTCGGCAATCCGCTTGCCCCGCTGTTTTCCGGCGTACCCTTCGGTTTCGAAGGCGGCCCCGGCTTCGGCTGGCGCGATGTTACCGTGTTCAAGGTGGGCGGCAGCGTGGATGTGAGCGAGAACCTGACCCTGCGCGCAGGCTATGGCCGCTCGGATAACCCGGTGCCGCAGTCCGAAACCTTCCTCAACATCCTCGCGCCCGGCGTGGTGCAGGACCACTTCACGCTGGGCGCAACGCTGGGCATCGGCGGCGGCAAGGAGCTGACCGTCTTCGGCATGCGCGCACCGCGCAACACGGTGGAAGGCTCCGGCTCGATCCCGCTCAACTATGGCGGCGGCGAGGCGGATGTGTTCCTCGCCGAAACCAGCTTCGGCATGTCCTTCGGCTGGGATTTCTGATGGGTGAGCCGGGTAGCGATTGCGCCGCCCGGCCTCCCCTCCCTCAGGCGTAATCGATCGGATAGGGCTTCAATTCGCCGCTGGCGTAGCGCTTTTCCAGATCCGGCGTGCCGTTCTCCAGCACCATCAGCATGGAGCGCTTGGGCGCAAAGCCTTGGTGGCGGATATCGGCGGGCATGGCGCAGACATCGCCCGCCTTCATCACGATCCGCCCGCGCGGATTGCCGGTATTCTTGTCGGCAATGTTCCAGTGAATCTCGTCGGTAAGCTGGATGAACCACTCGTTGCGGTCATTGCCGTGGATCACCGGCAGCATGTGCTCTTCGGAAGTCACACAACAGATATTGGCCCGCGTCACGGCGCTGATCGACGGGTTCCACGTCACGTCCGAACGGGCGATGTGATCGAACAGGTTGATCGCGTGGAGCTGGCCTTCGAAGCCCTCCTCGCACTCGATCTCCGGCTCATCAAATTCCAGGTCGGCAAAGGCGCGGTTGATTTTCTGGCCTGCAGCCTCGCTGCGGGTGGGCGTATCGCCTTCAAGGCCCAGCATGCGCTCTGCCGCGATGAAGGCGCGCAGCAGTGGATCGGTCCGCTCCTTGCCCTTGGGGCCGATGGGCGTGCCGGTTTCCAGCGGCGCATTCAGCGGGTCATAGCCTTCGCTGATCCAGTCCTTGCTGATCGTCTCGAATGCTTCGGACACGGCTTCGGCCTTGAAGGTCTCGAGGAAATCGATCCCGGCCTTCTTGCAGCCATCGTCATAGGAGCCGGCGAAGATATCGACCGTGCCGTAGTGGTTGGTGGTGCCGAAGATATCGTCGAAGAAAATCCAGCCGTAGAAGAAGCCCCAGCCGATATCGCGCACCATGGCGCGCAGGAAGCGGTCCACCTCGATGATATGGCTGCCCTTGGGCCAGCTGACATGGGCGAAATATTCATCGCGACGGAAGGTGAAACTGCCCAGCTGGTAGCTGGAATAGCCGGTCGTCTCGTCCGTGCCGACCTTCTGCACCGTGGCTTCAAGAACGCTCATGCCTGCTCTCCCTTCAACACGCAGATTTCATCCCATTTCTTGACCGTCTCCGGCCCGTCGACTGTCTGCAGGATCGCGACCGAGGGATTGTCCGACACGAGCTGGTAGGCCGCGCCCTTGGGCAGCAGCACCTGGTGGCCTCGCCGCGCCCTCACCCGGCCCATGTTCGGGCCATTGGGCTTGGCCCCAAGGCGGATCGCGCCGCCTTCATGGCCCGGCACCTGGTCATCTTCCAGCTTCACGAAATGGAATGTCACCTCACCATCCATGACAATGGCAAATTCGTCATGCGGGGCCGCATACCACGGGGATTCGCCTTCGCTGCGGACGACTTCGGCCACATATTCCAGGTTCTGCACCACGGCCACGCGCTCGAACGGTGCGGAATTGCCCGCCACTTCGAAGATGTTTGAAAAGGCATATTTCCTGAGATCGTCATCCAGCTCGATCACGCCCTTGTCATAGGAATCGAGCGAACCCGTGTGGGTCTTGTAAGCCATGCATGTTCTCCCCGGACCCGGATTGTGCCTGCCGGGTTCCATATAAGGGAAGCTAACATTGACTTCATCAAACGCGCAATAACCAAAGGCAGCTTGACCGCGCCGCCGCCCATCCGCAGGTAGGGGGCAAATCGCAAGAGAGGATCATAATCCAGTGCAGAAAGACACACGGCATTTCATCGACGGTGAATGGGTGGACCGCCCCAACGCGCAGCTGATCGACGTCACCAATCCCGCAGACGAGGAGGTGTTCGGCCAGATCGCTGCTGGCACGCAGGAAGACGTGAACCTCGCCGTGACTGCCGCGCGCCGCGCGTTTGACAGCTTCTCGCAGACCTCGCCCGAAGAGCGCCTCGCGCTGCTGGAAAAGATCTGCGCCTTGCTGGAGGAACGTAGCGAGGAGCTGGCTCAGGCCATCGTCAAGGAAATGGGCGCGACGATCACTTTCGCCCGCGCTGGCCAGGTGGTGTTCGGCATCGAGCATGTGAAAGCCGCGATCGACGTGCTGAAGGACTTCCAGTTCCAGGAGGTGATCCACGGTATCACCCACCGCAAGGAAGCCGCAGGCGTGGTGGGAATGATCACCCCGTGGAACTGGCCGCTCTACCAGATCACCGCCAAGGTCGCCCCGGCCATCGCAGCGGGCTGCACCATGGTGCTGAAGCCCAGCGAGATGTCGCCCTTTACTGCCAACATCTTTGCGCAGGTGATGCAGGATGCAGGTGTGCCCAAGGGCGTGTTCAACCTGGTGCACGGCACCGGTGACGTGGTCGGTCAGGCGCTGTCCTCGCACCCGCAGATCGACATGGTCTCCTTCACCGGATCGACCCGCGCGGGCATCCTGGTGGCGCAAGCCGCCGCGCCCACGGTGAAACGCGTGACGCAGGAACTGGGCGGCAAATCGCCCAACATCATCCTCGACGATGCCGATTTTGCCGACGTGGTGCCCAAGGGCGTGCTTGGCTCCATGCGCAATTGCGGCCAGTCTTGCGCTGCGCCCACGCGCATGCTGGTGCCGCGTAGCCGCCTCGCCGAAGTCGAGGAACTGGCAGCGCAGGCAGCCGCAACGGTGCTCGTCACCGATCCGCTGGACGACAGCGCAGTTCTCGGCCCGCTCGCCAATGCGCCGCAATTCGCCAAGGTGCAGGACCTGATCCAGGCCGGAATCGACGAAGGTGCGAAGCTGATCGCTGGCGGTGTCGGCCGTCCGCAAGGCCTCAACCGCGGTTTCTATGTGCGGCCCACGGTGTTCTCCGAAGTGACCCCGGAAATGCGTATCGCGCAGGAGGAGATCTTCGGCCCGGTCCTCTCCATCCAGCCTTATGAGGACGAGGAAGACGCGATCCGCATCGCCAATGAGACGGTCTATGGCCTGTCCAGCCACGTCCAGTCATCGGATATCGAGCGAGCACGCCGCGTGGCCGGCCGCATCCGCGCAGGTCAGGTCCACATCAACTACCCCGCATGGTCGCGCCACGCAGCCTTCGGCGGCTACAAGATGTCCGGCAATGGCCGCGAATATGGCTATTACGCGGTGGAGGAATATTGCGAGGTGAAGGCTATCCTCGGCTACTGAGCGCGGATCAGGTCCGTCGCCTTCTCGCCGATCATGATACTGGGCGCATTGGTGTTGCCTCGAATGACATCGGGCATCACAGATGCGTCTGCCACCCGCAGGCCAGCAACCCCGCGCACCCGCAGCTGCGCATCCAGCACCGCGCCATCGTCCGCGCCCATGGCGCAGGTGCTGGTGGGGTGCCCGCCGCTCATGACCATGGAGCGGTTATAGGCATCGATTGCCTCGTCATCCTGCACATCCGGGCCCGGCATGATCTCCGCGCTGACAAGGCTGGCAGCAGGCTCTGCCGCGAAGAGCTTGCGGGTAAAGCGCATGGCTTCGCGCAGGCGCACGCGGTCGCCCTCTTCCTTCAGGAAGTTGGTCACCACCTTTGGCCGGTCGCGCGGATCAGCCGAGGCAAGCGTCACGCTGCCCGTGCTTTCGGGATTGAGCAGCAGCGCCCCGGCAGTGAACTGGTGCCCCGCCCCTTTGCGCCAGCCGGGAAACCAAGGCCGCGCCATGAAGGAGGTGTGGCTGACCTGGAACTGCAGGTCCGGCCGATCCTGTCCCGGCGTCGAGCGCAGGAAGCCCTGCACCGACAGCGGGCTGTAATTGCAGATGCCGGTGCCGAAGAGCTTCCACTGCAACACGCCCAGCGCCAGCCGGTCGAGCCGCAGATGCCAGTCGAAAGTCGTTTCGCCACTGGCCTGGTAAATCGCCAGTGCCATCGCGTGATCCTGCAAATTTTGCCCCACGCGCGGCGAGGCAACCAGCTGCTCGATCCCGAGCTCCTTCAGCTGTTCGGGATCGCCAATGCCCGACAGCATCAGCAAATGCGGAGAATTGAAAGCGCCGCCACTCAGGATCACTTCGCTGGCGCAGCTCACGGTCTCGGTCTTGCCATCACGCTGATACTCAACACCTGTCGCCCGCCCGCCTTCGATGACCACACGCGAAGCCAGTGCGCCGGTAATGACCTTCAGGTTCGGGCGATTGCGCACCGGATCGAGATAGGCGCGCGCGGTGGAATGGCGCTTGCCCTTGCTGACATTCACATCGGGCAGTCCGAAGCCCTCGGGCTTGGCAACGTTGAAATCGTCCGTCTCGGGCAGTCCAAGCTCGCCCGCCGCCTTGATGAAGGCGGGCGTGAGTAGCGGATCGCGGGAGAGCGGCTGGATTTCCACCGGACCATCGCCGCCGTGGACATCGCTCGGCCCGCGCCAGTCGCTCTCGATCCGCTTGAACAGGGGCAGTACGTCGTCATACCCCCAGCCGGCAAGGCCCTTGTCCCGCCAGCTGTCATAATCGGCAGCAGCGCCGCGAATATACATCGTGCCATTGACGGAAGAGCAGCCGCCGAGAAGCCGCCCGCGCGGAAACGGCAAACGTCGCCCGTCCAGATGGGGTTCGGGCTCGGTCATGTAGCCCCAGTCGAATTTGGGCGTCATCGACGCCTTCATCCACGCCAGCGGCATGTCGATCAGGGCATGGTTGTGATGCCCGCCCGCTTCCAGCAGCACGACCCTTGTTGCCGGATCCTCACTCAGCCTTGCAGCCAGCACGCAGCCGGCGCTGCCTGCGCCTACGACGATGAAATCACAATTGTCCATGGCTCTCCCCGTATGCCTTTCCGGTCCCGAGGCTGCGCGGAAAAAACCGGTTTCGCTTGTCCCCGACCCTAGCGTGCAAGGTCACCTTCCGATAGCTCAATCACAGGGCAGGATGGCGTAGGCAGCGCTTGCGATTATCTAGGGCGAGATGGTCGCAGAAGCCGTCCCTGCTAGGGCTGCGTAATGCCATCCGCGATGGGCCAGCCCCCCAGTTCCAGCTCTGGCGGGAAGACGCGCATGTAGGCCTCCACCGCGTGGATCTGGCCGTCATAGACCTTGAACATCTCCCATGCGGTCAGCTTGTCGGAATCCGGTTCACCGCTCCTGTTCCATGACAGGCGCATGATCACGATGCCCGTGCGTTCGTCCACCACCACATCGCGCACGGTCACCCGTCCCAACATGTTGAACACCGCCAGCGACTGGTTGCCGATATCGCCGCATCCCGGGATGAAGGTGCAGCCCGGCCCGGCCATCAGCATCCCGTTCTCCAAACGGAAGGCGTCTTCCGAAAAGGATGTGCCGACGGCATTGAACGTCTCGGCATTGGTGAGGCCGCGCGGATAATGCATGGCGATGGCGATGGCATCCTCGCGCGATTCCAGCTCTTCCGGCGCTGGCACGATATTCATGGCGAGGGTTGGCGCGCCGCTGTAGGAATCGATGGCGAAGAGCATGCCGTCTGCACGGCTGCGGGTAGCCAACTGCTCGATCTCGCTGAGTTGGCGCGCCTCATCAACCTTGACCCGCACGACGAGAATGATCGGCGCACCCGACTCCTCCACTATCACGCCAGCTACACCGACACCGGCATGCGCATCCAGTATGTCCTGTCGGTAACCCCGCAGCTTCGTCATCGAACGCAGCAGGCCGACTTCGGTCAGCGGCTTCTCCACTCCGTCCTCGGTCACCCGCAGGTCCGCAGCCACGGCCAGCGCAGCCGGATCGCCGTCCACCAAGGCATGCAGAACCTCGGTAATCTTGCCGCGCAAGCATTCGCGGTCACAGGCGACCGCGCTGCTGTCCTGCGCCAATACGCTCGCTGGCCAGACGGCACCCGTCATTGAAACAGTTGCCACAAGGCACAGTGCAAGCAGGAATCTCATCATCTCTCTCCCCGGAAATGCAGGTGTAGGAGTTACTGGCACAAACAAAGGCAAGTTGCAGCCTGCGTGTCACATTGCCCCGGTGGCCAGACAGCGCCAGCGGAAATGCAGATGACGCCCTTGGCAAAGCGGTTTCTTGGCGGCAGACTTCGGTTGGATAATTATTGCGGGGTCTTGCACCCGCTGGAGGGGAATACCGTGCAGTTGCAGCATCGCTCGCTCAGATCCGTTGTGCTTGTCCTGGCCGCAGCCTTGCTGGGCACAGCTTCGGGTGCCAATGCCCAATCGCTGTGGTCCGATCCGGCGACATGGCCGGATGGTCAGGTGCCTGCCGCTGGCGATGCGGTGGAGATTGCCCGCGACATGGATGTGGTGCTTGACGTGGATGCGCCGGGCCTGCGCAGCCTGACCATCCAGGGCAGCCTGACCTTCTCCGACGAGCGCGACATCAGCCTCGAGAGCGAGTGGATCTATGTGCCGGGGGGAACTCTCACGATCGGCACGCAGGACGATCCCCATCAGCACAAGGCCACCATCACCCTGACCGACAATGTGCCGGGCGAGGACATCAACACCATGGGCGATCGCGGCATCATGCTGATGCGCGGCACGCTCAACCTGCATGGCAACCGCGAGCATACATGGAGCAAGCTGTCCGCCACGGCGGAGGCTGGCAGCACCAGTTTCACCGTGCTCGATGCCAGCGGCTGGCGTGCGGGTGACGAGGTCGTCCTTGCCTCGACAGACTTCAATCCGCGCCAGGCAGAGCGGCGCACCATCACTGCGGTGAGCGGCAACACCATCACCATCGATGAACCGCTGCAATACATGCATTTCGGCGAGATCACCTATGGCGTGGACGAGCGCGGCGAGGTGGCCAACCTCACCCGCAATATCCGCATCCAGGCTTCCGAAGATGCCGAGACGAGCTATTTCGGCGGCCATATCATGGCGATGGTCGGATCGCAGATGTATGTCGACAGCATCGAGCTCAACCGCATGGGCCAGCATCTCGAGCTCGCCCGCTACCCGATCCACTTCCACGTGCTGGGCGAAGGCGCGGGCATGTATGTGCGCAATGCCTCGATCCATGACACCTACAACCGCTGCGTGACGGTGCACGGCACCAACAACCTGACGATCGAAAACAACGTGACCTACAACACCGTGGGCCACTGCTTCTTCATGGAAGACGGGATCGAGACCGGAAACAGCTTCATCCGCAACCTCGCCATCCAGACCAAGTGCCACCCAACGCTCGACTGCGTGCCAACCAACCTCGCCGCCAATGGGGAAAACAATTACACCTATGCCAACCGCATGACGGTGAGGGAAGTGAGCTTCCACGGCGGTGTCACCCTGCTGCCTTCGGACAACACGGCGGCGTCCTTCTGGATCACCAACCCCGACAACAGCTATATCGACAATGTCGCGGCAGGTTCCGACCAGACCGGCTTCTGGTTGTCGCTGCCTGAGCATCCGAACGGCGCCTTCCTTGGCACCGAGATTGCCGCCAACACCTGGCCGCGCCGCACACCGCTGCGCGAATTCAGGGGCAATGTCGCGCATTCCAATTTCGATGGCTTCATGTTCGACCGAAACATCAATGAGGACAACACCTTCGGCCTCGCCGGCAACGCCTTCATGCCGAGGGAAAATCCGGCGGATCCGGATAGCGCTTTCCTGGTAACTGTTATCGAGGACCTCACCGCCTACAAGAACCGCAATGGCGGCCTTTGGGGACGGGGCGAGCTGCAGATTTTCCGCAACCTGCATCTGGCTGACAACGCCATTGGCATGACGCATTCATCCGGCGATTTCGGCAGCCAGGAATTTACCTCACGGCTTGAGGATTCGTTGATCGTGGGCGAGACTGACAACATCGGCAACCCGACCACGCTGGAGGAAGTGGCCTATGGCCGCAGCCTGCCCAAGCCTCCGATCCCCGATTTTCCCATTCGCGGATACGAATACTATGACTACCGCGACGAAGTGGTGAACACGCAGTTCGTGAACTTCCAGGACAATGACAGGCGCAAGACGGGTGCTCTCTCCTGGCTGCTCTTCACCAGTTCGGGGGTCACCACCGCAAGTACCATCGAGGGTGCCGAATTCGTCAACGCCAAGCCCGTCTATTTTCCAAATTACGACGCCCGCTTCGATAACGACAACCGCGGCGGCGTGGCTTACCGGACGCTGTCGATCCACGACCTCGACGGTTCGGTGACCGGCATCCCCGATTCCCATATCATGCTGCATGATGGAGAGTTTGACAGCATCGTCACTGACGACAGCTGCCAGATTCATCCCACGTGGAACGCTTCGGTTTGCACGGGCGATGTCGGACGCCTCTATCTCGCCCAACGAAATGGCAGGCTGGGTGCACGAACCCCGCCAGAGCAAGAGCCCGTCACGCTTCTTCGCGATGGCAAGGAGTACTTCATCACCGGCAACCAGAGCACCGTGCGTTCCGGTATCGAAATCGAGGTGAAGACCGAAAGGTCCGAAGTTCCCCTCAGCCTGAGTGAAATGGACCAGGGCTCGTGGGTCATGTTCCAACTGCCAGGCTTCGCCACTGTGAATGCCGGCAAGCAAGTGGCCAGCATCTCCGCACTGCGCCGCGCCGAAGAGACCTCCTTCTTCAAAGACGAGGACAGCCTTTGGGTAAAGCTGGTGGTGGCCGATCCTCCGGTCCTGCCGGTCCGTCCACTGGATATGCAAGCCAGCATCACCGCCAGCAGATAAGGCCAGATTCGCGAACTGCAGCAAGGAAAGCTCCCGGTCAGTTCTTCCTGCCCAAGCATAAGTTTTTTCCACTTTGAGAAGGCAGACAACCGCCTGTTCCGGCGCGCTCCAAATTGCCTGAGGATACCGGATTGACCATTCGGCTGTTCAGCTTGCTGGAGCGAGTGATTACAGTCCACCCAAGAGGGCCAATGCCAGCATGACCCATTTCGATATCGAAGACTTCATCGACCGGCAGAAGGTCGGCCCGCGCCAGCTGGCAGTGCTGCTGGTTTGCGGATTGATCTGTTTCGTCGACGGCTTCGACATGTTCATGATCGGCAAGATCGCACCGGCCATTGCGGAGGGTTTCGGCGAGCCTCCGGAAGCCATGGCCACGCTGTTCGTATGGCAGCAGATTGCCCTCGCCATCGGCGCCTTCGTGGTTTCTCCGCTGGCGGACCGGTTCGGCCGCAGGCGCATGCTGGTGATATCCTGCGCGCTGTTCGGTGCATTCACCATGGCCGGCATCTGGGCGCAAACGCTGATGCAGCTGACGGTGTTGCGCGCGCTGGCCAGCGTCTTCCTGTCAGCCGGGCTTCCGATGGCCCTCGCCATGATATCCGAAGCCACCCCGGCAAAAAGGCGCGCAACCTTCGTGGCGCTTTCGCTGGTGGGCTTCTCGAGCGGCAACGCCGCAAGCGGCGGGGTGGCGGCCTGGCTGATCGACGATTACGGCTGGCAGAGCGGGTTCTTCATCGGTGGCATTGCGCCGCTGGTGTGCATTCCGCTGCTGCTGCTATTCGTGCCCGAATCCATCAAGTTCCGCGCCGAACGCAATCCGCGTGACCCCGGTATCGCGGTGACCATGAAGAAGATGGACCCCACTCTGGAGCTTCCGGAGGATCCCGTCTTCGTGCTCGGCAAATCGGATGGCAAGGCCCGCAAGGCCAAGCTGACGGACATCTTCACCGAAGGGCGCGGGCTGATGACCTGCGTGCTGTGGGCGGCCTGCCTGATCTCGATGACGGGCATCGCGCTGACCAGCCAGTGGCTGCCGACCTTCTTCCAGGAAATGGCCGGCATCCCGATCCAGGATTTCGCCATCTCTGCGCTCATCGGCTATCTGGGCAGCATCACCGGCACGTTGCTGATCGGATATCTGATGGACCGGTTCCGCTCCACCAGGATGATCCCGCTGTTCTACATCGGCCTCTTCGCGGCCTATATCGCAATGGCATGGGGTTCTTTCGAAGCGCAGGTCTTCGTGCTGATCCTGATCGCTTTCAACTTCCTGCAGACGGGCGGCCAGGCGGGGCTGAACACGCTGATCACCAAGATCTACCCCCCGCGCATGCGCAGCACGGCGCTAGGATGGGCTGGCGGAGCGGGCCGCGTCGGCGGCGTGCTGGCACCGGTCTATGGCGGCCATGCAGTGGCGCAGGCCTATTCGCTGCAGCTGACGCTGGGCATCGCGGCGCTGTTGCCGCTGGCGGTGGCGGTGCTGATCTTCATTCTCGGCTTCGTGGTGCGCAGCGGCAAGGCAGTGCTGGCACCTGAAGCCGGGCGCGTGTGATCCGGCGGGTGAAGGTTTAGCCCGTCTGCTCCGGCACCACCGGCAAGCGCAGGACAGAGTCGTGATCGCCGCCGGTGTGGAAGATGTGGGTGCCCTTGTTGCGGGTGTCCTCATGCATCGGGAACGGCAGCATCACGCCCTCCTCGCGCCGGTAGATATCCGCTCCAGCGATTTCGAGCCGGAGGGTTTCTCCCGCCGCGAATTGCGCCGAACAGGGCCAGAATTCGATGTCCACCGGCACGATTTGGCCCGGTTTCAGCAGCTCTTCGTGCGTATGAAGATGGACCGGCCGTTCGGGCGTTGACCGTTCTGGATCGAGCGCGCGGTGGCTTACCCTTTGCCAGCCCAGCGCGACCGGTCCGTATTCATAAAACGCATAGAAGGTGAAGCCGACCTTTTCGCCATTGGCGTCGATCTTCTCCAGCGCGACGAACAGGTCCATGTCGTCGCTGCCCTCGGACTCGACCCATAGTTTGAGCGCGGCGTGGCCGGTGATCTCGGTCGGTTCGGCAAAGGTCACCTCGAACCGGCACCTACCCTCCACCGCGTCTTGCCGCAGGCTGCCTGGCTCGGGCACGCCATCGACCAATTCGCCGCTCGCGCTATCCAGATGCCAATCGTGGTACTGCGTGCGCGCGAGAGGAAATTCCTGCTCGGCCCGCTCCACCGCCTCGCCATGGCGTTCGCGGATTTCCAGCCTCACGGGCGGCCAGGCAGTTACCGCCGTGGGGCGATCGCGCAGGAAATGATCAAAGAAGGCATGCTGGCGCTCACGGCTTTCGGGCAAATAATAATGCGCCCACTTCTTCTGCCCGTGAACATCGAGCCATTTCTGCTCACTCGACATGCGCCGCCACGCCTCGATCGTACCGCGCAGATGCAGCCCCTGGTCGGACCAGCTGGCCACGCAATAGGCTGGTTGTGTGATCGCTTCGAGATCGAGTTCCTTGGAATACCAGAATGCGTCGATCAGCGGATGGGCGAGGACGTTTTCCAGCGTGTTCTCCGTCCGCCCCAGCGAATAGATGATGTTGTCGGAGGCGCGCGGGAGGAAGCCGGTTTCCAGGATGCCGCCATGATAGGCAAATTCGCGGTACCAGTCCGAAAACCCTTCCCATGGATTGAGCGCGGCCAGCGGCTCGGGCGCGAGCGGGGCGACCAGATACTGGATCGCGGCGAGGTAAGAGACGCCGGTCATCCCGACGCGGCCATTGCCCCATGGCAGCCTGCCCAGCCACTCGATCGCATCGGCGCAATCCTCTGCTTCCTGGATGCCGTTGTGGTGGAAATTGCCTCCCGACAGCCACGCGCCGCGCGGATCGACAACGGCAACCCCATAACCCTTCTGCCCCCACCACACCGGGTCTGGCCCTTCGAACGAGGTCAGCGGCGAAAGCCATTCCGGGTCCACACCCGAACGCGGCCAGAATACCTGGTTGGTCAGCGAGTGCTTTCCGTACGGCCCCCATGCCAGCAGGATGGGAACATCGCGGGTCGCGCCTTCGGGGCGATAGAGGTCGCAATAGATCTCCACCCCGTCGCGCAGGGGGATGATGCAATTGTGCTCGATCGTCAGGCCCTGCTCCTCCCGCCGATGGTAATCAGCCGGTGGAAGCGGCGGCTTGTGCGCGGCGCTGAAGGGATCGACCCCGGGCCGCGTTATACCCTCGAACCGCTTTGCCGCCATCACAGCACCACGAAATAATGGATGCAGTTGGCACCGGGCGTTTTCTCGGCAACGCCCACGAACACATGGCGCGACATCCATTCGTGCGGCCCGGCCGGGGCATCGAAGCGCGGCGTCACCCGCATGTAATAGTCGTTGAAATCGACATCCTCATTGGCCCGCATCTTTGCCGCGATTTCATCGTTCCTCGCCCAGCGATACCCCACGTTCTGGAGGTAGATGATGGCACCATCATCGGCTTCGAGCAGGTAACGCGCGTCAAAATCGATGACACCACTATCCCGCGCCAAGGGGAAATCACCGCCTGACATGGGCACCACGGTGCCGTTCAGGCGAGGACCTTCGACCTTTCCGGACTTCGCGTAGATCGCAGCGCGGGTTTCCCCCCGAACGCTCGGTTCGATCCAGTATGGTTTGGACAATTCGATCGAAATGCTGAACGCAAATTCGAACCGGGGCGAGAAAGGGTGCGGATTTTCCATGCAGTACTTAGAGGCCTCGTCAGGTTGATTCGTCAACCGATCGCGCAGATCGCGTGCCTGCCGTTGCCTTCGAAGGCATCACCGCATCAGACCTTGTCGTAGTGGAACGGCGCAATCAAAGGTTCCGGATAGCATTCATACTGCATCGTTGGCGGCAGGTCGGGTTCAAGACCGTCGATCGAGCGCAGCAGCGGCACGCCTTCCTTGTTCCAGCCGCGGTCGAACTCGACATAGATGTTCATGTAGCCGTGCAGCATGGCGATCTTCCATTCGCCATCGACGCGCTTGTATTCGTTCTCGTAGGTCGCCTCGCCCCAGCGCGCTTCCTTGCCGAGTGAACCCACCATCATGAAGGTGCGCCAGCGCGCCTTGGCGGTGCCTGCCGCGCTGTCGACATGGATCACCGGTTGCAGCTGCATGTGGTTGTACAGCGTGCCCTTGCCGTATGGCGGGAGGTGGTGGAGATATTCGCGCACCCGTTCGCGCCCAACGAACACGCCGCGACCCGCGAGCTCAAGCGTTCCGTCTTCGGCAAACAGGTCTGCCGCCTTGTCCCACAGTCCCTTGTCGACATAATAGCCATAGGCAGCCTGCAGGTTCTGCACGGACTGGAAATCGCGCGAATGGCGCACTTCTGCTTCCAGTTCGGCTTGCCGCTGCTTGAGGGCTGCGAGTTCGGCGAGTACTTCGCTCATCTGATCGGACATGGTCTCTCCTGTTATGGCTGGGCAAGATCCTCGAAGGATCGGGCCTGGATGAAGCTGCGGATATCTTCCAGCTGCCTCGGCGTCAGTTTGTCTTCAAACCCGGGCATGCCGTTCGATGCGAGCGCACCGTTGAGGACAACGGCGGCAAATGCATCGCCCGTTACCATGCCCGATGCGCGCAGGTCCGGATAGGCACCGGCGCTGACCACGCCCGTGCCGTGGCAGCGCAGGCAGTAGCGTGCATAGAGCTGGTTGCCGCGCGCGATCGCTGCCTCATCGGCAGGACGTGCAGAAACAATGGCGCGCTGCGGGGCTTCGGGTGGAGTGAAGGGGGGCAGCGCCTGGTCGCCGTCCAGAGCAAAGACCAGCAGCCGGTTCGGCCCCACGGCCTTGCCGGCCTGCAGTGCCATCACTCCGCCGGTAAGAGGCCAGCCGCCACCCCAGCCAGACAGCACGGCGATATATTGCACGCCGTCGATGGCATAGGTGATCGGGGGGGCGCTTACCGCGGTCTGCGCATCGAAGGACCACAGCTTGGCACCAGTGGTGTCATCATAGGCGGCGAGTTCCTTTGCCGTGTTGCCGGCAAAGACAAGGCCGCCGCCGGTTGCCAGGACACCGCCGTTGAAGGGCGCAAGCTCATTCACGCGCCAGGCTTCCTGCTGTGTCACAGGGTTCCATGCGATCAGATAGCCCTTCATCCCGGCGTAGAGGGCTTCGCGCTCCTCCTCGGTCATCGCGCCGCCGCCATCCATGGCCACGCCAGATGTATAGGCACCGATCACCTGCTCTTCCTCGGCCGAGGCAAAGGGCATGCCGACATCCTGTGCCGGAATATAGACGAGACCGGTATCGGGACTGAACGCCATCGGCGGCCAATTGTGTCCGCCGCCGGAGCTGGGGAACTGGAAGGAAGGCTCGCCAGTGCGATAATACCGCGCGGATGGCACTTCGATCGGACGTCCTGTTTCCGGATCGAGCCCTGTGGCCCAGGTCACGTTGACGAAGGCTTCGCCCGAGATGAATTCGCCCGTCTCGCGGTCGAGCACGTAGAAAAAGCCGTTTTTGGGTGCCTGCATCAGCACCTTGCGCATTGCGCCTTCGATTTCGAGATCGGCAAGGATGATGTTCTGTGTGGCCGTGTAATCCCAGGCATCGGCGGGTGTGGTCTGGAAGTGCCAGCGGTATTCGCCGGTTTTCGCATCGACTGCCACGATCGAGGAAAGGAACAGGTTGTCGCCTTCCCCGGCAGAGCGCATCTGGTGGTTCCACGGCGAGCCATTGCCCACGCCGATGTATACGAGGCCGAGATCGGGATCATATTCGATCGCGTCCCAGGCGGTTCCGCCGCCGCCATATTTCCACCATTCGCCGGCCCATGTCTCCTGCGCCATTTCCATGGCGCTGTCGCTGGCTGCATTATCCGGTACGCCGGGCTGGCCGGGCACGGTGTAGAAGCGCCAGGCCTGCTCTCCGCTTGCCGCGCGATAGGCCGTGACAAACCCGCGCGCGCCGAACTCTGCACCGCCATTGCCGATCAGTACCAAGTCGCCCACCACGCGCGGTGCGCCGGTAATGGTGTAGTTTTCCGCCAGCGGATCAGACTGGTCGATGGTCTGCACTTCCCACAGCGGCGTGCCGTCTTGCGCGTCCAGCGCGATCAGCCGCCCGTCAAGCGCGCCGAGGAAGACCTTGCCATCCTGCACCGCAACGCCGCGCGAAACCGGCCCGCAGCAGCCTCGTGCAGAGGCTGCGCGCACTTGCGGATCGTATTCCCACAGCAGTTCACCGCTGGTCGCATCAACCGCTTGCACCACGTTATAGGCGCTGGCGAGATAGAGCACGCCGTCGACCATGATCGGCGTCGCTTCCTGCCCGCGATCGGTGCCAAGGTCATGGTAAAAGGCGAGGCCGAGCCGTTCGACATTGTCGCTGTTGATCTGGTCCAGACCGACGAAGCGCTGCGCCCTCTCGTCAAAGCCGTGGAGCGGCCATTCAGTGTCGGGCGCATCGGGCCCGCTGCAACTTGCCAGCGCCAGGGCGATTGCGATGCCGCCCAAGGCCTTGCCAATGGCTATCCTCATGCGCGTTTCCTAACCGTTGTGGCGTGTAATGCCCAGTTGAAAGGTTGGGTGGCCCCGCATCCGCACATCGAGGGGGAGGGAGATGCGGATGCAGGGCCGGTGGGCAGAAGGTCTTCAGAACCGCTTGGTGGCGCTGACTGCCCATTCACGCGGACGGCCGGGCTGCCCCATCGAGAAGCCTGCCTGCTGGTTGTCGAACGCGCCGACGAAATAATACTCGTCAGTGATGTTGGTCACCGCGACAGACAGGTCGAGATCGCCATCTGAATTGGTCCAGGTGATCCGTCCGTTGAGCAGCGTGTATCCTGCGACCCTGGAATTGGGCGTGTTGCCCGAGTTCACGAAGAACTGCGACTGGTAGGACAGGTCGAGGCGCGGTGTAATCGATGACCCGTTCTCGAAGATGTGCTCGTAGGATGTGCCCAGCGAGTACTTCCACTTGCTGGTGAACGGAGCGACCGCATCAAGCGTCACCGCACTGACCGCCGGGTTCAGGCTGGTGTAGTCGAAATCAAGATAGCTGATCGTACCTTCGATCTGCCACCCGTCAGCCGGGCGGATCTGGGTTTCCGCTTCGAAACCCAGCACTTCGGCATCGCCGGCATTGGCCGTCATCGCGCAAGGGAAAACCGCGCCGCCGGGGGTGAATTGCGGGCAGGAGTTCAGCACCAGCTGGATGTCCGAATAGTCGTTCAGATAGGCGGAAGCGTTGAAGCGGAACATGCCGAACAGGTCGGTCTTGAGGCCCAGTTCCCATGCCTTCAGAGCTTCGGCATCGAACGAGGTGACCTGCGTCGTGAAGAACGGACGCGGATTGATGCCGCCGCCCTTGTAGCCGGTCGAATACTGGCCATAGACCATCACCTCGGGGGTGATCTGGTACTGCAGGTTGACGCGGTAGTCCCACCGCGCTTCGTCATAGCTGCCGACCAGCCCGTCCAGCCCGCCAACGCGCGGCACACCCGGCGTTCCGTCAACGAAACGGCGCGAGAACTGGTAGTCCTTGCTTTCGTCGGTCCGGCGCAGGCCACCGTTGAGGGTCAACCCGTCGACCAGCTCCCAGGAAACCTGGGCGAAGAAGGCGAGCGATTCCGCGTCCACCATTTCGCCGAGGCTGGCGAATTGCAGCCCCGCCGTGCGCAGGTCCTGCACATAGGGGAAATCGGTTTCCTGCTTCGAATAGAAACCGCCCAGTGTCCAGAAGACGCGGTCGTTCGCGAGCGATCCGCTCAACCGCAGTTCCTGGCTGTAGAACGTCACGTTGAGGTCATTGTAGCTGTTGTTCAGCACCAGCGGTGACAGGTCGCTGTCGTTGGAGAATTGCGAGCTGAAATCGCGGTATCCCGAGATCGAGGTCAGCTCCAGGTTTTCGGCAAGTTCGAATTCGCCGAGCAGCGAAACGCCGAAGCCTTCGTAGCGGGTCTTGAGATCGCGGGTGGTGTCGAACAGGAAGCCGTTCGCCGGATCGGCAGGGGCGAAGCCGGTTTCATAGTTGCAGAAAGGGCCGCAGATGAAACGGTCATCCCACACGATACCGGTGTAATCACCCTGCACACGGTCAAGCTGAGCCGGGCTGAGGGGGTATGTGGCGCGAAGGATCGCCGCGCTGGGACGGCGGCTGTCGTTGACGTAATCGGCTGACAGCATCAGGTCGACGCTCGAGCTGGGATTGTACCGCAGTTGCCCACGCACGGCCTGGTAATTGGTGTCACCATCGCGGTCGATCAGGCAGTCTGCGCTGCCGGTGCGGGCAGGAATGCCGCCAACAGCGGGATTGTTCGCGCTTCCCTGCGGATTCACGCAGCCGAAATCGAGCACGTCGACATAGCCGCCCTGGCGCTTGGCCGAGCCCGACACGCGAACGGACAGGTCATCAGCAAGGCCGAAGTCGAAATTTCCGCGCAGGTCCAGCCGGTCACGGCTGCCATAGGTGGCCGAGACCATGCCGGTGTTGGATCCGGTCGGGCGTTTGGAATAAAGCTTGAGCGCGCCGCCGATCGAGTTGCGGCCCGACAGTGTGCCTTGCGGTCCGCGCAGGATCTCGATGCGGTCGAGATCGAGCAGGTCGAACACCGCGCCGGTCAGCGAGGGGTAGTAGACGTCGTCAACGTACACGCCAACGCCCGGCTCCACAGCCGGATTGAAGTCATACTGGCCAACACCGCGGATCGACACCGCCAGCGAGGGGCCGAAGCTGCCCGTACCCGGCTGCAGGTTCACGCCCGGAGCCTGTCCGGCAATCTGCGAAACGTCGGACTGGCTGCGCTGCGCCAGGTCATCGCCCGATATGGCGGTAATGGCGATAGGGGTGTCCTGCAGGCTCTGTTCACGGAACTGTGCGGTCACCACGATGGTGTCGTCATCGCCTGCGGCGTTTTCCTGGGCAGATGCGACGCCCGGAACCATGGTAACCGTCGCAGCGGCAAGTGCCGTGAGCGATATGTGAGCGAATTTTTCGAGTCTTTGCACTTAATCTTCCTCCCAAAGAAATGTCATCCGGCCGTTTCAGCTCGGGTTGATTGTCACTGAATTGATGTCGCAGTCGCACTCGCGCGGTCCGGTACGGTCATCGATCAGCGGCCTGCCGACCAGCGCGGCACCGTTGAACACGCGATAGAACCGGTCGTCCGTCGCTTGAGCGACAACCTGCCCGTTGACCGACAGGGCAAGGCGCACGCCGCTTCCCTCTGGCGTAAAGCGCACGGTGATGCGGTGGTCGCCCGGCGCCAGCGGCTCGGCTGCACGCACTGTCATGCGTTCTTCTTCGCGGCCGGTCGGATCGTAGATGAAGACCGGGACACCATTCTCCATGGCAAGGCGATAGCCGGTGAAGCGCATGCCCATGCCGAACACCGGTCCGCTGTCGGCACTGCTGTTGGCCGTGAGATCAACGGTCGCTTCCCAATTCGGCGTGACATTGGGCCAGGCCGCGATCGGATAGCGCCAGTTGCCGGGATAATAGGTGTAGCTGTCTGCCGGTTGGACCGCGTGCGGGCGATTGGACGGGTCGAGCCGGGCGAGATAATCCGACGCCAGCGGATAGACGTTGTAACGCCCGGCTGTTTCGTCAAATTCCGCGAGCAGCTCGGCAAGCTTTTCAGGGTGCTCGCTGGCAAGGTTGTTCACCTGCGAGAAGTCTTCGTCGAGGTTGTACAGCTCCCACGGCAGGCTGGCCGGATCATAGTCGGGAATGCGCCATGGGTCCCAGGTCACGCCGGTCGCCGCAAGCCAGCCGTCCTTGTAGTAGGCGCGGCTGCCCAGCATCTCGTAATACTGTTCGCTGCGCACCTCGGTAGCGTTGGCATCGGTGAAAGTAGCGGCGAAGGAAAGGCCGTCAATCGGCTGCTGCTCGACCCCGTCGACCACGGCGGGCGGGGTGATGCCGATCGCTTCGTAGATCGTCGGCGCCAGGTCGATCACGTGGGTGTAGTGGCTGCGGATCGTGCCCCTGTCGGCGATATGCTGCGGCCAGGAAACCGCCAGCGCATTGCGTGTTCCGCCCAGGTGCGAGGCGACCGCCTTGCCCCATGGGAATGGCGTGTTGAGCGCAAAGGCCCATCCGGCCGGATAGTTGCCGAAGCTGTCCTCGCCGCCGGCAAGGTGAATCCGCGCGGACAGTTCGGCATCGGTGCTTTCGATCTGCGCGAAGCCTTCATAGGCGTTCATCGAGCCGGCGAGTTCGTGGATCGCGCCGCCATTGTCGCCCTGCACATAGAGGATCAGCGTGTTATCCAGTTCGCCCGTCTCGCGCAGCGCATCGAGCACGCGGCCGAACTGGAAATCCATGAACGCCATCTGCGCTGCGGCCACTTCCATCAGATAGGCATAGTTGCTGCGCTGGCTGTCGGTCAGGCTGTCCCAAGCGGGCATGTTGGCCGGGCGGGGCGCCAGTTCGGCGTCAGCGGGGATGATGCCCATTGCCTTCTGCCGCGCAAAGATCTCCTCGCGCAGCACGTCCCAGCCCTGGTCGTACTGGCCATCGAACTTCTCGATCCAGTCACTCGGGGCCTGCTGGGGCGCGTGCATGGTGCCCGGCGCAAAATAGAGCAGGAACGGCTTATGGTCCTGAAGGGTATCCTGCATGTGGATCCATTCGACCATGTGATCGGCCAGATCGCGGTCAAGGAAGTAATCCTCGTCCGCCGGATCGCGGCGCACGGTATTGCGGTTCTCGACCAGTTCGGGGTTGATCTGGTCCGCCGCAGGGCCGTTGAAGCCATAGAAATAGTCGAACCCAAATCCGTTGGGCCAGCGTTCGAACGGGCCGAGCGGGCCGGTTTCCCATTCCGGCGTGTTGTGGTTCTTGCCGAAGAAGGCGGTCGCATAGCCATTCATCTTCAGCACGTCGCCGATGGTGGCCGCGCTATCTGGAATCACCGAGGTATAGCCCGGCTCGTCCACCGCGACATTGGCGATGGCGCCAAAGCCGACAGCGTGATGGTTGCGCCCGGTAAGAAGCGCAGCGCGGGTTGGCGAGCACATCGCGGTCACGTGGAAACGGGTGTAGGTAATGCCGTTCTGCATCACCGAATCGAACGCCGGCGTGGGGATCGGACCGCCAAGTCCGCTGGCAGCGGAAAAGCCAACGTCGTCAGTCAGCACAACCAGAACATTGGGCGCGCCATCCGGAGCCTGTGCAGACGAGGGATAATGGTTCCATTCCCGCACCTCAGAATCTTCGGCCGCCAACGGTCCCGCCATGCCGAACGCGAGCGCGATGCAGGCCCACCCCGCCGGAACGATGCCGGCAAGCAACAGCTGCGACTTGCCTGGCAGCCGGGTGTTATCAAACGCAAATTTTGCCAATCCAACCTCTCCCATGTCTGAGGTTGGCAGGTCATTGGCTGATCGACCTTGCAAAGCAACGGATTGGAAGGCTATCAGTTATGCGCTAGAGGTTATATTATATGGCATTCACGCTTCGACAGATCGAGATCTTCGTGGAGGCCGCGAAGGATGAAAATTTTCGCAAAACGGCGGACCGGCTGGGCATCAGCCAGCCGTCGATAAGCAAGCACATCATCGCGCTGGAGCGGAGTGCCGGTGGACGTCTGTTCCTGCGCAACAGGGGTGCGAACGCAAGGATTTCTCCCCTCGGGGAGGAGATGCTGGCAGACGCCAAGGCATTGCTCCGCACTGCAGGCAAGGTCAGTGACAGCGGGCAGCAGGAAGACAAGAAGGGACTGACCCTGCGCATTGCGACAGGTCATTACTTGCTGGACAACTGGCTGCGCCCAAGGCTGCGAGGCTTGCTGGCAACCGAGGGCCTGCCAAGCCTTGAATTTATCGAAGCTGATGATCGCGACGATATCCGCATGCTGCTGCGGAGTGACGAGGCGGATTACGGCTTTTACACCGGCGATCCGCTGGAAATGCCCGAATTCACGACCAGGATCCTGCGGTCGGTGCACGTGGGCCTCTATGCGGCTCCTGCCCTCGCCGCCAGCGTCAAGCACGTTCCGCAAGGCGTGGCAGCGCTTCCGTTCATCCTGTCAAACAAGGGAACCAAGGCGGAGGCGTGGCAGCGCTCGGTTCTCGCTGCCGCCTCCATCCAGCCAGCCAAAGTGCCCATGCGAACCCAGTACATGGACGTCATGTTCGATCTGGTGAACAGCGGTCGCGGTGCCGGGATTTTCTTCGACGACGACGCTGAGCCCTTTGTGAAGACAGGTCAGCTTGTCAGGTTTCCGATTGATCTGGAGCCCGGAACACGCTGCATGGCCACGGTAACGAAGGCACAATCGGACCCCAAAAAGGACCGGGCGATCACGATGCTGTGCGACATCCTGTCCGGGAACCGGCACTGATCGCTGCACCCTTTTGGTGGTGCTGCCAATGGTTCCGGTCCAGCCGCAACTTGTCTCCGTCAGCCAGAGCGAAGCCCCTTACCCGGTGATCAACCGCGCAGTGCGTCTTCCGGGGCGCGTGCGTCACCCTCGCCTTCCTGCGGTTCGGCCTGCTCTTCGGGAATGGCACCGCGCAACCGCCGCAGGACCGGCTCCATATCCGGATCACTCGCCAGGTTGGTCCATTCGTTGGGATCGGCAACCATGTCGTAAAGTTCCTCGGAACCGTCCTCGTAAACGATATAGCGATAGCGATCGTCGCGGACCGCATAGTTTCCGAAGGTGTGCACCGTGATCGGCATTTCATCCCATTGCATTTCCGGATTGCGCAGCAGCGGCACGAGGCTGGTTCCATCGACATGACGAGGGCGGTCGAGCCCCGCCAGTTCGGCCAGCGTGGCGTAGATACTTTGCAGCGAGACGGCCTCGTCAGAGCGGGATCCGGGTGTCGTCACACCGGGAGCAACGATGATCAGGGGAACATGGGCCGTTCGCTCCCACAGGGTCATCTTGCCGAACCGGCTCTTCTCGCCAAGGTGGAAGCCGTGGTCTGACCACAGCACGATGATGGTATCGCTGGCGCGTCCGCTCCGCTCGAGCGAAGCGATCAGTTCGCCCACGACATAGTCGGCATAGGATGCACTGGCCATGTAGCCCTGGAGCGCCTGCCGCCAGCGAAGCGTGCGGTTGTCTTCGAGCACCCAGTTCATGGCATCGGCCCCCATGCCCGCCTCAAACCCGTATGGTGCAGCCTCCGGAACGTCATCAAGGTCATCAACGCGCCAAGGCGGCAGCGCGATCTCTTCCACCGGATACATGTCGAAAAAGCGTTCCGGCGCATACCACGGCAGGTGCGGGCGATAGATACCAGCGGCAATAAAGGTTGGTTCCTCGCGCGGTGTCTCCAGTTGCTCGATCACGTAATCGGCCACCTGCTCGTCACCCATGGCACCATCACGCACCACGACCGGGGCGAAATCGAACTGGTTTGTGCCCCGACCATACCCCGCAGCGCTGCTGCCGGGATAGCGCCCTGCGGCAGGCACGATCTGATCGGGCAGTTGGCGTTCGAGCGAAGGGAAATACCCGTCCCATGCGGTGGTATCCGGCTGGCCGGTAAAACCGCCATAGAAATAGGTATGCGCGTGAAACAGCTTGCCTGCGCCATATGTCGCATAGCCATTGTCGCGGAAATGGCGCGGGAGCGTGGGCAATGTGCTCACCAGCGGATGCACTCGCCAGTCGATGTTGTGGCTATACAGCCCGCTTTCGAACGGGCTCATGCCCGTAAGGATCGCGGTGCGCGAAGGGGTGCAGGATGTGCCGGGGGCAAATGCGCGGGTGAACAACATCCCGCGTTCGGCCAGGGCAGTGATGTTCGGAGTGCGGATCGTGGCCGGCCCGTCGAGCGTGTCGATCCAGTCATTGAGATCGTCGATGGCGATGAACAATATGTTCGGCCGCCGCGTGCCGCCTGCCTGCTCCTGGCCCTGCGGGGCGGTTGCAAGGGCTTGGGCCTGGCTGGAGAACGGCATGCTCCAGGCACCTGCTGCTTCGACCTGTGCCGGACTGGATTCCGCAGCAACAGGATCCGACCGAAGGGCGAGGCCTGACGCCAATACTCCAGCTCCAATGGCGGTCCAAACCATCGTCCGGCGCAAGATGCGCGACACCCGCATACCCAAGCTCTCCCAAATAATGTCTCGCGGGCAAGCATGCCAGCCTGGCCCGCGCAATCAAGCCGGTCTGTGCAAAATCCTGCGCCTATCCGGCAGGGTGGCCAACCCGTTGCCCAGCACCGGCAGTATTGTCGCAAGCACGACACTTGCCAGCAAGGGGCTGTTCGCCTCGCACAAGGCCCCTAGCGATTTCGCAGCTTAAGCGGATGCGTCGGACACCCTCATGAAACGCCTGTAGTTATTGCGAAATATGTTCTCCAACCGATCATTCTTGCAGAAGAAATCATCTTCGGAAATCAGCTTCCATGCCTTGCTGGTATAGTCGGTGATATCCCTCTGGACATCCAGCATGATCCAGTCAGACGCGAACATGATAAAGCGGCATTCAGGATCGAACTGCTCTGCCAAGTTGCGAAGATCGGCAACATAGCATCTGGCCAGATCGTCATAGCCGATGCAGCTGTTGGTCCTGACACCGTGATCAAAGCCATATGACAGGTCGATATAGGCCTGCGCGCGCGGATTTGTGGCGTAGTTGAGCGCCATGATGTCCCTGATCGCCGTCGCGCTGGTCTCCCAGGTTGTGTAATGCCCCAGGCAGATGTGCAGCGGATTTCCGGGTTCCTGGCGTTGCAAGCGGGAATGCCACAGGGCCAGGTCGGCGTAGCATTCGCCTCCTTGGGTAGCATAGTTGCTTTGCCTGGCATGGGTCAGCAGCGGTATCTGCTGTTCGGAAACGGTAGCGAAAAAGTGATCCAGCGTGCGGTCAAGCTCCTGCCCGAAATCGTAACCCGCATTGTCCCGCGCCCACCTGCGCCGAACGCGCCTTCCTGCCTGTTCGCAACCGGGCAAACGGTTGCCGCCATTGGGGTTGAAGCCCATGACGGGATACAGCTTCAACCCCTGTATGGTGGGGTTACCCGCGGGCAGGTCGCCGCCATGCCTGTTGTTGGCAAAACACTGCAGCAAATAGTCCAGATAGCTGCTTTGCCTCGCATTCTCCTTCAGGCGAAGGTTGGTTTCCTTCAACGGATCGAAACCGGCAAAGGTGTTGATGTCGATCCTCTCCGCAGCGACCTCGCGCATGCGGCTCCAGAAGGCGATCTGGTCCGTGTGACTTGATCCTCCGGCAGGCGCATCACCAAGCCAATCATCGTAATCGACCATCAGGTTGACGATCGATTCCACCTGCACAGGCGCTCCATTTTCGACGAAGCGCATATAGTCCACCAGGTGCGCACAGCGGGACTGGCGCATGCGGAAGCCCCATTTGAGGACCGATCCAATGCTGTAACCCAGTGTGCGCGCGGTCGAGTTGTCGGGGGCGGCGCGCCCCAGCCTGCGCAAGAGAAAGTCGGGTAATTCCGAGGTTGCGGCTGGTCCTTGACCGGCCAATGGCGCCATCTCACCGGCAATGATGCGCGCGAGGCTCTGCCGGCTGACGGGGACGATGGCATCAAGCAGCTTGGCTGCACGATCGCGATCAGACAGGCTTCCGGCTGAAGCGACGATTGCGCGCATCTGCTCTGCCTGCGAGGGTTCATTCAGTGCCAGCAGTGAAGCCAGCAACACCGTGCTGGCCTTGGTTTCCGCGTCGGGGGTGGCGTTTTCGGCCGCCCTGTCAAAGCGATCGGCCAGTTCGCTTTGGCTGCATTCGCTCTCGATACCCGGCGCCGGGCACAATCCCGCGTCAGTTTCCGTGTCGAGATCGGGCAGCAAGGCGAGCTCATCACCCGTATCAACGAGGAAATCCTCATCCACCGTGGCGATCACGCCTTCGATATGGTCGGCAACCTCATCGACATAGCGCCCGAGCCGGACGCGGCTGCCGTTACCATCATGCCAGGGAGGCACCTGCAGCCCCAGCTCTCGTCGAGCCGAGATCGCAGAGTGCTTCAGCACCACCAGGAAAATGTTGGCAACCGCCAGCAAGATACCTGGCACTCCGGGAAACTGGCCTGGACCAAGCACATATTTGACGAAGCCGACAATCGGCAGGTCAGCCGCATTGAACAGGTGCACATGCGCATCCGCGATGCCATGTTTTTCGGGCGGAAGCGGTAATGCATCGAAATCCGGGCATGGGGTGCAGGCTGCAACCGCCAGCGTTGATCCACCGGCGAGAAATGCCCGGCGCCCCATGGCGCTGCGCGCCGTCATGTCGAAATCAGCCAAGACGCCCCCTAAATCTTGAGGCCTGCCGAATAGGTCAGGCGCTCCATTACATTGTCCGGATCGTCCTCGCGCTCGATCCTTTCAAACTCTTCCACATGGATCATGAAGTGCTTGTAATGGGGCGACTGATTTCGCGCTGGCAGCCTTATCCGATCGCAGACCCAGCTTTGCGCGCCAAGGTCTTCTCCGGATGCGGGTTCCAGGGCAAGGTTGTCCTCGATCTGAACCCAGTGCGAAGTCTCCCTCCAATCGCGGGCCTCCCTCCAGGCGAACAGCTTTGCGGCCAGCCGTGGCTCAAGGGGAGCGGTGCCGGATACGCGATCCATATTGTAGGTTGGACCGGCGACCTCAGCCTTCCACTTGCGGCCGCTGATGTTGGAGATTTCCAGTTTCCGCGACGGCAGGACATGGGCGATATACTCGATCGGGTGCGACAGCTTCAGCCCGTCCAGGGCGTGCTCCTGATAGCGGACCAGCCCCAGATGCAGGAACGGATGGTAGGCCATGC
The DNA here is from genome assembly GCA_030431435.1 of Alphaproteobacteria bacterium. GTDB lineage: Bacteria > Pseudomonadota > Alphaproteobacteria > Sphingomonadales > Sphingomonadaceae > Alteraurantiacibacter. The sequence goes on from JAUIJI010000017.1 coordinate 31,405, forward strand.
CCTCATCAAGCCTGATATCGATATCAAAATATGGACCTGCCTCATCGTATCCCGTGATCGGAAAGGTCGCGAGTTCGACATCCATCGTCAGGCCGGTTTCGCTACCCGCAGTCGTATCATCCTCGGCGAGGAGCAGCTTGCCGGTTGTGTTCGACGCTCCGGGGAAATTGCTGGCATCGAGCTTCAAGGGCAGGCCTGAAGTCGAGCGAGACGGGTCCTTGCCCGGACGCGACAGGAAACGCTGGAAAGGCGCCAGATCATCGGAATAATAATCGCACGGGTTCGCGATGTCGGAACCGCCAGGCAAGAGAACGATCCCCAGTTGCTCGTTCACTCCAGACGCGAACCAATCCGTGCCCGGATAGATACGCAGCCCTGCGGTGCGTTGCAGCTTGTGATGCTTGCGATCAAGCCAGGTCCAGTTGAACAGCGGCAGCGCCCGTTTGATCACCGGCGGTGGCGGACGGAAGGTGCATTCTGTCGCGACGTTGAGAGTGACGTGCTTCTCGTGCTTCTTACGCTCGTCGGGATCGTCAAGATCCGTGTCGTAGAATTCGGTGAAGGCTGAGGTGGCCTTCACCGTCACTTCGAGCATCCGCGCACGGCCATCCGCAAAATTGTAGGACAGGTTTCGCAATTCACGATCCGGATTGACCGATGGAACCTCTTTCGGGTCCTGCTTGAGCAAGCTCACCCAGTTGGCCTCGTCGTTATCGGGCGGCGTATCGCTCACTTCGATCTCGAACAGCTTGGCGGACTGGGTCTGCGGGAGTTCCTGCCAGCTGGTCACGCCATGCTTGTCCGTCACTTGCTGGATCGTATCGGTGTTGAATTCCTTCCACACTGCTTCCGCTGTCAGCTGGCTGACCTCGCGCCGGTCCACCTTGACGCGGCCGGTGAAATAGGTGGTGGCACCGCCTTCGCTGCCGGTCCATTTGAGCTCATCCGGGTCGCTGCTGTTCGCCGCTGTTACCCAGCTTTCGCCTTCCTTCGCCGTCACAGTGACGGGGTTGAGCCCCAGCTCGAAACACTGTTTGCCAACCTGCACTTCGCCGCTCGCTGCAAGTGTTTTGGGCTTGATCCGGGCATGCACAAGGTCAATCCTGCGCTGCATCTCCTCGTCGCGGCACCACATCGAGAGGGTGGCCCTCACGGTCTCTGGCAAGGTGATGGTGACGCAGGGCACGTTGACCAGCAGTCCGCCGTCGGAATCGTTGATGAGCTTGCCATTGGCAGCGACGGAGATCGCCATGGCGTTGCCCGGCTCAAGCTCGATCAGCACCGGCGCGGCATCATCCTGGGTTTCGCCGCCTGCCTTGTCCCAGAAGGCAATGCAGGCGGTTTCCTCATTCCCCGTCACCTCATCCCTCAGGCGCAGGTTCAGGACATCGTCGTGCCGGTTTACATAATAGGGTTGCAGCGTGTTGTTGGCATCAACAAGCACCGCAACAGTACCGAGCGCCTGGCTTGTTTGCTTCTTGTCATCGGGCACCGCAGCAAGATCGATATCAGCGCCCGATCCGCTTTGCGGCTTGGACACCGTTCCTTCCGTATAGCGGATACTGTGAAAGCGCGCCTCGGGCAGCGAACCGCCAGCGTGGGACAGCCATAGCGCAGGATGGCCATTGCGACGGCGCGCGAACGCACCTGATGGACGATGCTGGTAAGACCCGTCGAACTGCCCTTGTGTTTCAGCCACGTCGAAAGGAACGCGCGGCGGGGTG
>JAUIJI010000018.1 GCA_030431435.1 Alphaproteobacteria bacterium
TGCGCATGCTCCTGGTCATCCGCATAGGCATCGGCCACGCGGGCGAACAGGTCCTGGTAGCTCTCGTTCGGCAGCAGGTAGCGATCGGTCAGCGTTTCCTTGCCGAAGGCGGTGAGATTCGCATCGCGTGCATCGTCGGTGACGATGTTGAAGCGCCGCGGGTTGACCGTCTTCGAATCGCTGACCGGCCTGGCCGATTCCTGGGCGGCGACCTTCACCGCATCTGCCAAAGCTTCAGCCGCCGCTTCGCTCACCAGCTCTTCGCTGCCGGCATCCTTCTTTTCCATCATCACCGCTTTCTCGCTGGCCTTGGGCTTTTCAGCCGTTTTCTCGGGGGCTGCTGCAGCCGTGTTTTCGTCCAGACCCATTGCTGCTTCGTCCGTATTCCTGAATTCCATTTTCGCGCCCGTCCCCGATCAAGTTTGCCACATCGATGTTCCGCATGTGTTCGAATCGGCGGGAAGCTTCCAGCCTATCCTTTTTCATGCGGCAGCAGGGAAAAACTTATCCCCCGCCTGCCCACAGGAAGCTGATGGAACACCCTGTCCCGGACCCGAAAAAGGCACCCTCCCGAAGATGGGGTGCCGGTTCTGCGGAATCTAGGTCTTGTGGGTGCCCCCTGCAACCGTGCCACAACTGATAGTGAATCGGACCGATTCCAGACGCAAGAGGGTTAATGTCGATTTACTGCTGCTGATGAGCAAATTTTAGGGGTGTATCACACAGGCAATACGCCGCGACGCGTGGAGTTTCCTCCACTCGCGGCATGCGCAACCCCAAAAATCGATCTCTGGAAAAAAAGCTGTGCAGTTTCCCGAACGTGAATCTTTCGAATCCGGCACTGAAACAATGCTGCGCAGCAGCACGGATATGTGGGTTACGGGTGCGAATTGCTGGACCGTAAACCCGGCATCGGACTATATGCCCCCAATCGCGCAAAGGAGGCTGTGATGATCGCCTTTCTGAAGGGTGTCCCGCTCGGAACTTTCCTGACCATCGTGGTCTGCCTGTTCATCGGCTCCGCCGGATCGAAGGGCGGCTTCCTCAATATCTTCAAGTTCGACGTGGTGATCCGCGAGCTGAGCCTGAATTTCGACGTCTACTGGTCGTGGCCGCTGTTCCTGATCGGCACCGGCCTGTCATGGGCGATCATCCACATGATGGGCGACTGAGCGCCTCCTACGGCACCAGCACCGTATCCGCCGGGTCCTTGGCCAGCGCGGGATAATCCAGAGTATAATGCAGCCCGCGGCTCTCGTGCCGCTTCAGCGCGCTGTCCACTATCAGCTGCGCGCACTGGTGCAGGTTGCGCAATTCGATCAGGTCCGTGGTCACGCGGAAGTGGCCGTAATAATCCTCGATCTCGTCCCCCAGCAGCTTGATGCGGTGCGCCGCGCGTTCGAGCCGCTTGGTGGTGCGCACGATGCCGACATAGTTCCACATGAAGCGGCGGATCTCGGTCCAGTTCTGCTTGATGACCACTTCCTCGTCCGAATCGGTGACGCGGCTTTCATCCCATTCGCGCACTGAGGGCGGGGCTTCCATGCTGTCCCAATGCGCCAGGATATCCTGCGCTGCCGCCTCGCCGAACACGAAGCATTCGAGCAGGCTGTTGGACGCCAGACGGTTCGCACCATGCAGCCCGCTCTCTGTGCATTCGCCCGCTGCCCACAGGCCCGGCAAGTCCGTGCGCGCATCAAGCCCGATAACCACACCGCCGCAGGTATAATGCTGCGCGGGCACCACCGGGATCGGCTCTTTCGTCATGTCGATGCCAAGCGTTTCCAGCTTGTCATAGATCGTCGGGAAATGGGTGCGCACGAATTCGGGCCGCTGGTGGCTGATGTCGAGATGGACATAGTCGAGGCCGAAACGCTTGATCTGGTCATCGATCGCGCGGGCGACCACGTCACGCGGGGCCAGCTCCATCCGGTCAGCGTCGTAATCGACCATGAAGCGATGGCCGGTTTCGGGATGCAGCAGATGCCCGCCCTCGCCGCGCACCGCCTCTGTAATGAGGAAGTTCTTGACCTCGAGATTGTAGAGGCAGGTCGGGTGGAACTGCATCATCTCCATGTTGGAGACGCGTGCCCCGGCACGCCATGCCATCGCGATGCCATCCCCCGTCGCGCCGCGCGGCGCGGTGGAGAACTGGTACACGCGGCCCGCGCCGCCTGCCGCCATCACCGTGGCGCGCGCGGTATGGGCCCGCACTTCGCCGGTCTCCTCGTCCAGCGCATAGGCACCCCATACGCGGCCGCTGCCCGAATATTTCTGCTCGTGCCTGCCGGTGATGAGGTCGATGCAGCTCTGGTGCGGAAGCAGGGTGATGTTGGGGTTTTCCTCCGCCGCCTTGAGCAAGGCGGCCTGCACCGCCCAGCCGGTGGCATCGTCCACATGCACGATGCGGCGGTGCGAATGGCCGCCTTCGCGCGTCAGGTGCAGGTCCCCGCTGTCCTGGTTGAAGGGCACGCCCAGTTCCACCAGCCGGTCAATCGCGGCAGGCGCGCCCTCGATCACGAACTCCACCGTCTCGCGATCGTTGAGGCCGGCACCAGCCACCATCGTGTCACGGATATGGTCCTCGAAGGTGTCACCTGCATCGAGCACGGCAGCGATCCCGCCCTGCGCCCATGCGGTTGAGCCGGAATTGAGCTTGCCCTTGGCCAGCACCAGCACCTTCAGTTTCGTCGCCAGCGACAGCGCCGCCGTCAGCCCGGCAGCGCCGGAGCCGATAACAAGCACATCATAGGGTTCGGGTCGTGTCATCACGCTGCCTCATGCCGCGTGGCAGGCAAGTGGGCAAGCGGCAACACGACGCAAGCCAGCCACCGCGGTAACCGTGAATTAACCCTGTTGGCATAGTCCGGCAGTGCATCAGGCAGGGATTTCCCCCTGCGCATCTGACGGGGACCTGCCGGGTGAAAGCCGAACGCGACTGGATCTATGCTGCCGCTGCGCTCACCGCGCTATGCGTGGTGCTGGCGCTGGGGCTGATGCCGCGGATCGACGGATTGCTGCCCGCGCTGCGTATCCTGCCTGCATGGATGCTGGGCACTGTGATCGCAGGGATCATCATGCTGTTCGGCCAGATGGCCGTGAACAAGGTGGAGAGCCCCGCTGCCGAATTTGCGAATATCTGGCGCACCCAGCGCCCGCGCGTGTTCGCAGCGCTTGCCATCCTGCTGCTGGCGGGCCTCAACATGGTTTCCTTCATGTGGGTGAAGACGCTGCTCAACTACCTCGTGCCGTTCTGGGCAGACCCGATGCTGGCCCGCGCTGACGCCGCGATCTTCCTTGGGCATGATCCGTGGCGGCTGCTGGCGCCCTATGTCTTCCCCGCAGCCGGGCAGGTGTACCACCCGCTGTGGTTCCTGATCATGATCGTGCTGCTGGCGATTGCCGCATGGGCCCCGAAGAGCCCGCAGCGCAGCGCCGTGCTGATGAGCTATTTCATCCTCTGGTCGCTCGCCGGGCCGCTGATCCACTGCCTGCTGCCCGCTGGCGGGCCGATCTTCTACGAGGCGATGGGTTACGGCCCGCGCTATGCCGATATCGTGCCGACGCCGGAGACTCTGGGCGTGGCGCAATATCTGTGGGCCACTTACTCCACCGGATCGTTCGGCGCGGGATCGGGCATTTCCGCCATGCCGAGCATGCATGTCACCATGGCCGCATGGATGGTGATCGCCAGCGCCGTGATCGCCCCGCGCACGCTGGTGCCGGTGTCGATTGCCTGCGGTGTGGTGGCGATGCTCTCGGTCGCGCTCGGCTGGCATTACGCGCTGGACGGCATTGTCGGCGGTATCGTGGCGCTTGCAGTGTATCGCGCCAACCTGGCGTGGTTCACGCGCCGCCAGTCGGGCGGCAGCGAAGCGGTTCCCGCTGCGGCCTAGGCCGCTTCCACCGCGCTGGTGAGCTGGACGAACACATCCTCGAGATCCGCCTCGCGAGTCGAGACATCCTCGATGGCAAAGCCCTGTTCCTGCAGCTTGGCGAGCACTTGTCCGGCGGTCATTTCCGCCTTGTCATAAGTGACTTCGATCACCCGCTCGCCCGCCTTCTCGCATTTGCGGAAGCGCGGGTCCTGCGGCAGCTTGTCGATATCCTTGTCCACCGTGACGGCGACGATCTTCTCGCCCATCATGCCGACGAGTTCGCGGGTGGGCTTGTTGGTGATGAGTTCGCCATGGTTGATGATGGCGATCCGGTCACACAGCGCCTCGGCCTCTTCGAGGTAATGCGTGGTCAGCACCACGGTCACGCCCTCTGCGTTCAGCTCGCCCACCAGTTCCCACAGTTGCTTGCGCAGTTCCACGTCAACGCCCGCCGTCGGCTCGTCCAGCACGAGGATCGGCGGCGAATGGACCATGGCCTTGGCGATCAGCAGGCGGCGCTTCATCCCGCCTGACAGCGTGCGGGCATAGGCGTTGCGCTTGTCATCGAGCCGCACCGCGCGCAGCAATTCGTCCGACCGGCGCAGCGCCTTGGCGATGCCATACATGCCGCCCTGGTTTTCCAGCACTTCGTAAGGCGTGAAGAAGGGATCGAAGATAATCTCCTGCGGGACGATGCCGATCGAGAGCTTCGCATTGCGCGGGTTCTCGTCAATGTCGTGGCCCCAGACGCGGATCGATCCACCGGTCTTGTTCACCGTGCCCGCCATGATGTTGATCAGCGTGGACTTGCCCGCGCCATTGGGGCCGAGCAGGCCGAACACGCCGCCTTCGGGCACATCGAAGGTCAGGCCCTTCAGCGCCAGCTTGGGCTCGGCCTTCTTGCTTCCGGCATAGCGTTTGACGACGTCGCGGAATTCGATTGCGGGGGTGTTGTCGGACATGGCGCTCCTATGGGGTTTCGCCGCCCCTGCGTAAAGGGCGTGAAGGAAGCCCGAAGCCATATTGCCTGAATCGCGCGGGGGCATTAGGGCAAAGGGCATGAGCGACACACCCGAAACCACGATCGTTGAAACCGGCCGCGTCTGGTGCGACGGCGCTGGCGATATCCGCAATGGCGAGAACTATCGGTCTGCGGCGCTGGGCCATCCGCGCGTCTATATGCAGATTGACGAGAAGGGCTACGTCGATTGCGGCTATTGCGACCGGCGCTTTATCCTCAAGGGCGGCCCGGCTGACGTCGAAAGTGCCGGAAAAGCCGCCTGATAGCTGCGCTGAAGCGTGGTCAGCACTCGTTCAGGCGACTCATGCGATATCCTTCTCCAATCATGGGAGAATTGACATGAAAAACCTTATCGCACTCGCAGCAGCAGGCGCCACGCTTGCCCTGGGTGCTACCACTGCACAGGCGGAAACCCGCCAGGAACGCAACGAGGCACGCCTTGCCGAAATGATCGAAGGCCGCGTTGCGGGTGAACCGCAGAGCTGTGTCAGCGCCTTCCGCTCGAACAACATCGAGGTGATCCCCTATGTCGGCATCGTCTATGATGCCGGGGACACGATCTATGTCGCCCGCGCCACAAGGCCCGAACGACTGCGCAGTTCGGACGTGCCGATCATCGAACGCTTCGGCAGCCAGCTGTGCCGCAACGACGTGATGCGCACGATTGACCGCTACAGCGGCTTCACCACCGGCGCGCTCTTCCTTGAAGACTTCGTGCCTTACACCAAGGCCGAAACCGCCGAGGGCTGACGGAGATTGGCTGCCCCTGCGCGCAGTTGGGCAGCCAGCCTCCTCTATCTCTGGTTCCACAAGCTGGAGCCATCTGACTGGTGGGGCGGATCGGCCAAGGTCGACGCCCTGCTGGCCAGCCGCTACGAACGCTGGCTGCAGGCGCTGCATACGCGCCCGCCGGCCGATTTCCTCGACAATCCGCAAACCGCGCTGGCCGCGGTGATCCTGTTCGACCAGGCGCCGCGCAACCTCTATTCCGGCACCGCTGAAGCCTTTGCCTATGATCCGCTCGCCAATGCGATCATGGAAGGCGCGCTGGCGCGTGGCTGGGACAGGCAGCTTTCCCCGGTGCAGCGCCAGTTCCTGGGCCTGCCGCTGATGCATAGCGAGGCGATTGCCGACCAGCGCCGCTCGCTCGCCTATTTCAGGAAGCTGGGGCGCGGATACGGCTTTGCCTTTGCGCGTGACCATTATCGCATGATCGCCCGCTTTGACCGCTACCCCCATCGCAACGAGGTGCTGGGGCGCACCAGCACCGCGGCAGAAAAGCGCGCCATCGCTGCCGGTTTTGCGTGGTAGGTGACAGGTCTTGCCTGACGGGTCGCAGGCGCCGCCATTTACTTTGTCCGGCTCCCGTGCCTAATCTCGCAGCTTGCGGACCTGCCAGCAGAGCGGGCCGCGATTGCAGGATGCGGGAGGGGACCCATGCGATACGCCGTCTGGCTGGTGCGCCTGATCTATGCCGGGTGGATGATCCCGGCGGGATTGAACCATTTCTACCAGCTCTATCCGCAGCCCTTGGGCAATGAGCCGATCAGCATTGCCGTGTTCACCGCCCTGCTCGACAGCGGGCTGTTCACGCTGGTGAAGGCGGTCGAACTGCTGGCAGGCGTGATGCTGCTGGTGGGCTGGCGCGTACCGCTGGCGCTGATCATGGTGCTGCCGGTCAGCTTCACCGTCTGGTACTGGGATACCGAACTGCAGGGCTGGTGGACCACTTCTGCCGTTTATGGCTGGGCAGTGGGCGGCTGCAACACCGTGCTGCTGCTGGCTTACTGGGATTGCTACAGGGACTTCTTCACCCGCCACGCCGTCCCGCGCCTGCCCTTCGCCAGTGCGAGTGAAGCCCCGGCGAGGGAGGCACAGGCATGACCCGGCTTTTCGACATCCTGCGCGTGGTTCTCGGCGTGATCATGGTAGTGACCGCGCTCGACTGGTTCATGCCATCGCTGATGCCCTTCATGCGGGACACCACTTTCACCGATCCGATGGCGGTGCGCATGCTCGATGTGCTGACCGCAAGCGGCCTGCTGGCGGTGGGCAAGTTCATCCAGCTGGCGGGCGGGGCGCTGCTGGTGCTCAACCGGGCGGCACCCTTCGCACTGGCCGCGATGTTCCCGGCCAATATCTGCGGTGCCTATATCGGCGTGCTGCTGGAAGGGGGTGCCGTGCTGGCATTGCTCGCGCTGGCGCTGCTGGCCTTGAACGGCCTGCTGATGCTGGCTTACCTGCCCTATTACCACGGCGTGCTGCAATCGGGCCGCACCGGCGGCGGGCTGGCGGACGGGGAGAGCGCCGAGGAAGGCGCGTATTACAACAGCCTGTTCGCCAACCCCTTCAGCGGCGCACCGCCGAAAGCCTATGTCGCCGGTTTCGCGGTCTGGGCAGCAGCGATGTGGTTCTTCTGGTATGTCGTGCCCTTCGCCAACAGCACCACCGGCATGGTGACGCTGATATATCCCGGCGTGATCCTGGCGGTCGGGCTGGTCAACGCATTGCGCAAGGGCAAGTCCGCCTGATCGCTTGCCCTTGCCGCGCAGGAGCCTATGGGGCGTGGCATGAGCACTGACCCCATCCTCGTCCTCACCACTGGCGGCACGATCGACAAGCAGTATTTCGACGCGCTGAGCGAATACCAGGTGGGCGAAACCACCATCGGCATGCTGCTGCGCACGGCGCGCGTGGCACGGGAGGTGCGGATCGAGGAAGTCCTGCGCAAGGACAGCCTCGAACTGACCGAGGCAGACCGGGCGCTAATCGCCGAGCGCGTAGCCGCCGCGCCCGAAACCCGCATCGTGATCACCCACGGCACCGACACCATGACAGACACCGCAAAGGTGCTGGCCGCCATCGATGGCAAGACCGTGGTCCTCACCGGCGCGCTCGCCCCGGCGCGCTTTGCCGAAAGCGACGCCGCCTTCAATCTCGGCATGGCCTTTGCCGCCGCGCAGACCTGTGCACCGGGCATTTATATCGCGATGAGCGGGCAGGTGTTCGACGGGCTGAAGGTGCGCAAGGACCGCGCGGCAGGCAGGTTCGTCCCTATCGACTGATTGCCTGCTGTCCCGTGCGGCAGTCATCCAGCACCGGGCAGTTCGCGCAATCCATGGATCGCGGCTTGCAGAAGCGCTGGCCCAGCTTCTTCAGCAGAAGGTGATGCTCGTCCATGTCCGCAGCGCTCCATTCCTCGGGCAGGATCGGCATCAGCGTGTCAAATGTCTTCGCCGTGTCGGCTTTCTCCGGCACCACGCCGATGCGCTGCATGGTGCGGCGGTGATGCCCGTCGATCACCATCGCCTCGCGGTTGAAGGTGGAGGCGTTCATCACGCCAGCCGAATTCTTGCGCGCCACGCCGGGCAGCGTTTCCAGCCATGCCATCGCCTCCGCGGTCGGCAGGTTGGAAAGGTGAGTGAGCGTGACGGTGCCGCGCGCATCGCGAATGCGGTTGAGGCAGGCTGACAGGCGCTCTGCCGCCACGCGCGGGAAGCTTTGCGCGGTGAGCATGGCTTCGAGTTCGGGCAACGGCACATCCGCGACCGCGTCCCAGCTGCCGTATCGGGCGAGCAAAGCGTCAGTCGAGGCGTTGGAAATCGCTGTCTTCGTCTGCGCCCCGATCACCCCCTGCACCAGCGTCCACTCCGGGCTGCGGCGCTTGTCCGGTGGCCGAATGATCCGCCCGAACGCGCCGATCAGCGCGGCATGGATACGGCGCAGCTGGCCTGTGCGGGGATCATCGAGGGGGAGTTGCACTGCTGACTGTCAGCCAGCCTTGCCCGCCACCACTCCTGCCAGTAACGCGCCAGCAACGCCGCCCGCCACCTTCAGCCCGTGGTTGACCCAGGCCATCAGCGGGAAATCGATCTCGCCTGCGAGGATGGTGGGGGTCGAGATGGCGTAATAGAACAATATGCCGACGACGCCCACGGCTGCGCCAATCACGAGGCGCGAGGAAGTGGCAGGCCGCGCGGCCCAGAAGCCGCCGATGGCGAACAGGATAAAGGCCACAGCCAGACCTTCCGGCTTGTAGCCGACGAGGTCCGCCGTCGCGAGGAAATAGACATAGACCGCGTAGAGCAATTCGATAACGATCCCGGCGATGACGGTGCGTTTCCAGTATGTCGCCATGGTTTCCTCTCCCCTTGGCTGCCTTCAGGCGGTTATTCCCACTCGATCGTACCCGGCGGCTTGCTGGTATAGTCATACACCACGCGGTTCACGCCTTGCACTTCGTTGACGATGCGCGTCGCGCAGCCGGTCAGGAAAGCGGCATCGAAGGGATAGACATCCGCCGTCATGCCATCGGTGCTGGTCACGGCGCGCAGGCCGCAGACGCTGTCATAAGTGCGGTAATCGCCCATCACGCCCACGGTCTTGACGGGCAACAACACGGCGAAGGCCTGCCAGATCGCATCGTAGAGGCCAGCCTTGCGGATCTCGTCGAGATAGATGGCATCGGCCTTGCGCAGGATGTCGCAACGCTCCTTGTTCACCTCACCCGGAATACGGATGGCAAGGCCCGGCCCCGGGAAGGGGTGGCGGCCGACGAAGATATCGGGCAGGCCCAGCTCGCGGCCGAGTTCGCGCACCTCGTCCTTGAACAGTTCGCGAAGCGGTTCGACCAGCTTCATGTTCATGCGTTCGGGCAGGCCGCCGACATTGTGGTGGCTCTTGATCGTAACGCTGGGCCCGCCGGTGAAGGAGACAGACTCGATCACGTCGGGATAGAGCGTGCCTTGCGCGAGGAAATCGGCGCCGCCGATCTTCTTCGCCTCTTCCTCGAACACGTTGATGAATTCCGCGCCGATGAACTTGCGCTTCTTCTCCGGGTCGGTGACGCCGTCGAGGCCCGCCATGAAGCGGTCCTCCGCATCGACCACCACCAGCGGGATGTTGTAATGGTCGCGGAACATGGTCTCGACCTGTTCGCGCTCGTTCAGACGCAGCAGGCCGTGGTCGACGAAGACGCAGGTCAGCTGGTCACCGATGGCTTCGTGGATCAGGATGGCGGCCACCGAGCTGTCCACACCGCCGGAAAGCCCGCAAATCACCTTTCCATCACCCACCTGTTCGCGGATCTCGGCGATCTTGGTCTCGCGATAGGCGGCCATGGTCCAGTCGCCCGCCAGCCCGCAGACATTGTGCACGAAATTGGCGAGCAGCTTCGCCCCATCGGGCGTGTGGACCACTTCGGGGTGGAACTGGGTGCCGTAATAGCGGCGTTCCTCGTCAGCGATCACCGCGAAAGGCGCGCCATCGCTGGTAGCGACAATCTCGAAGCCGGGCGCAAACTGCGTCACCTTGTCGCCATGGCTCATCCACACCTGGTGGCGCTCGCCCACTTCCCACATGCCTTCGAACAGCGCGCAGGACTTGGTGACGGTGAGATAGGCACGGCCGAACTCGCCACCTTCGCCGGTTTCATGGCCGGGCCGCACTTCGCCGCCCAGTTGCTTGCTCATCACCTGCTGGCCATAACAGATGCCGAGGATCGGCAATCCGCTGTCAAACAGCATCTGCGGTGCGCGCGGGCTGCCCTCGTCAGGCACGCTGGCGGGCGAGCCTGACAGGATGATGCCCTTGGGCTTCAGCCTGCCGAACGCCTCTTCAGCGAGGGTGAAGGGCGCGATCTCGCAATAGACGCCCGCTTCGCGCACACGGCGCGCGATCAGCTGGGTTACCTGGCTGCCGAAATCGACGATGAGGATGGAATCGGGGAGGTGGTCTTGGTCCATGGGCAAAAGGCATTGCCGCCTTGTGTGCGCCCTGTCCAGCCACCCACTCGCTGAACCGCGCTTCCACCCACAGCCCGCACGCCTGAAGTTGCGAATGTTACGGTTTCACGAAAAACCAGTGGTGAGAAATGCGCAACAATTGTCGCTGTTTTCGCATTTGAGTTCAGCGATGCTGCAGTGCACAAGAAGGGTGAAGAAAACAAGGGATCACCTGAACAGGACAACAACCCTCAAGTTGGAGTTCGAATCATGAAGACCATTCTTTTCGCCACCCTGGCATCGCTTGTCGCCGTTCCGGCAGCTGCGCAGACTGCGCCGATCATCATCTACGATGCCTATCCCGACCGCGTCACCAGCGCTCCCTCTGCGGCCACCGAGGCCGAGCAGGTGGAGATCGCAGCCAAGGCCGCTTGCGAGGCGCCCTACATCCGCAACCTCAAGGGCCAGCAGCTCTATGCCGAGTGCCTGGCCGAAGCGCGCGCCGAGGCTGCAGCGATTCTGGCCGAACGCGCACTGGCGGGCACCGAACTGGCGGCCCGCTGACCGGATTGCCGGCAGGCGGGGCGGGCTCTCTCCTCTCCCTCTCGCTCCGCCTGTCGGTAACATGCTGAAAAGCCGAAGATTTAGCCCCACATGGTGTGTTGCAAGAAACGCAACACTTGTCGAATTCTTCGCAATTGCACAATTTTATTTCGCGCATATTTAGCAATCGCACAACGGGGCACCCCCTCTCCCAAGCCCCCACAGGAGCAAGAAAACAATGCGCAATATCGCCACTTCCCTCGCCGCCGCTTTCGTCTCGGTCGTGCTCACCGCCAGCACGCTGAACGCGATCATCGTCTGATCCGGCGCCCTCCCACCCCTGTTTCCATGAAAGGACAACCATCATGAAGGCACTCGCAAAGAAGATCTTCCTGTCCTACTTCAACAGCGTTTCGCGCCTGCCCTATCCGGCTATCTGGATGGTCTGAGCCGAACCGGACCGGAACCGCTTGAACGGCCGCCCCGCAACGGGCGGCCGTTTGCGTTTGGGCAGGCCTGTACCTGCCCCCTGCAGAGCGGCGGGCGAAAACATGTGGAACAACCCGCCACCAGCTTCCTTTAAAGGGCGCGACTTCCTATATCGTCAGCATGACGGAGAACGCAGAAAACACGCCTGAAAACGGCAAGCTCAAAGGCGAATACGGCGCAGACAGCATCAAGGTGCTCAAGGGCCTCGATGCGGTGCGCAAACGCCCCGGCATGTATATCGGCGATACCGATGACGGTTCGGGCCTGCACCACATGGTGTTCGAAGTGTCGGACAATGCGATTGACGAGGCGCTGGCCGGCCATTGCGACCTGGTGCTGATCGAGCTGAATGCCGATGGCTCGGTTTCCGTGGAAGACAATGGCCGCGGCATCCCGGTGGACATGCACAAGGAAGAAGGCGTGTCTGCTGCGGAAGTCATCATGACCCAGCTGCACGCCGGCGGGAAGTTCGAGAACACCAGCGACGACAACGCTTACAAGGTATCGGGCGGCCTCCACGGCGTGGGCGTGTCGGTGGTGAACGCGCTGTCCGAATGGCTCGAACTGACCATTTGGCGCAATGGCAAGGAGCACTGGATGCGCTTCGAGCATGGCGATGCCGTCAACAGTCTCGAAGTGCGCGGCGATGCCCCCAAGGTAGACCAGAACCCGGATGACAACGGCTTCAAGAAGGGCACCCGCGTCACCTTCAAGGCTTCGGAAAACACCTTCAAGAACGTCATCGAATTCGATTTCGACAAGCTCGAGCACCGCTATCGCGAGCTCGCCTTCCTCAATTCCGGCGTGCGCATCCTCATTCGCGACAACCGCCCGGAGGAGCCGGAAGAGCATGACATGTTCTACGAAGGCGGCATCGCGGCCTTCGTCAAATACCTTGACCGCAACAAGCAGGCGCTGATCGCCGAACCGATCTCGGTAAGCGCGGAAAAGGATGGCATCGGCATCGACGTGGCGCTGGAATGGAACGATTCCTACTACGAAAACGTGCTGTGCTTCACCAACAACATCCCCCAGCGCGATGGCGGCACGCACCTCGCCGCCTTCCGCGCGGCGCTGACCCGCACGCTCAACAATTACGCCACGGCTTCGGGCCTGCTCAAGAAGGAGAAGGTCAGCCTCTCGGGCGAGGACATGCGTGAAGGCCTGACCGCCATCGTCTCGGTCAAGCTGCCTGACCCCAAGTTCGGCAGCCAGACCAAGGACAAGCTCGTCAGCTCCGAAGTGCGCCAGCCGCTGGAAAGCCTGATGGGCGAGAAGATGACCGAGTGGCTGGAGGAAAACCCGGCTGACGCAAAGGCCATCGTGCAGAAGATCATCGATGCCGCCGCTGCCCGCGAAGCGGCCCGCAAGGCCCGCGAAATGAGCCGCAAGGGCGCGATGAGCGTGGCCAGCCTGCCCGGCAAGCTGGCCGATTGCCAGGAGCGCGATCCGGCCAAGTCCGAGATTTTCCTGGTCGAGGGTGATTCCGCAGGTGGATCGGCGAAGCAGGGGCGCGACCGCAAGACGCAGGCAATCCTGCCGCTGAAGGGCAAGATCCTGAACGTCGAACGCGCCCGTTTTGACCGGATCATCAGTTCCAAGGAGGTGGGCACGCTGATCCAGGCGATGGGCACCGGCCTGCGCGATGAATTCAACCTCGAAAAGCTGCGCTATCACAAGATCGTGATCATGACCGACGCCGACGTCGACGGGGCGCATATCCGCACGCTGCTGCTCACCTTCTTCCACCGGCAGATGCCCGAGATCATCAAGGCCGGGCACCTCTATATCGCTCAGCCGCCGCTTTATAAGGTGAGCAAGGGCCGCAGCGAGGTCTACCTGAAGGACGAACCTGCGCTGGACCGCTATCTTGTTGATGCCGGCTTGCAGGGCCGCGTGCTCGAAACCAGCGGCGGCGCGCGCGGCGGGCAGGAACTGGCCGACCTGGTGGCCAAGGCCCTGCGTTTGAAGAACACGCTCGCCTTCGTGCCGCGCAAGTATAATGACGACGTTGTGGAAGCCATGGCGCTCAACGGCGCGCTTGCCCCCGATCTTTCTGCTTCTGCGCGCACCAGTCGCCTGGAACAGGCCGCTGCCCATTTGCAGATGGGAGATAGCGAAGCCGAATGGTCTGCCGGGATGACCCCGGAAGGTTACGTCCGCTTCAACCGCCTTTGGCGCGGGGTGACCGACGCGCATCTGATCGAACCCAAATTCCTCGAGAGCGCGGAAGCGCGCAAACTGCACGATCGCGCGATAGAGCAGGGTGATATCTATGCTTCGCCAGTGCGCCTTGTGCGTTCCGGAGCAGGCACCGATCCAGACGCTGTCGAGGCAGCCGAGGGCGAGGACGTGGAAGCGGCAACCGAAGCCGCCATCGCCGCTGCACCCGACGCAATCATATTGCCCAGCCAGCTGGTGGCTGCGGTAATGGCCGCTGGCCGCAAGGGCCTGTCGGTCCAGCGCTACAAGGGGCTGGGCGAGATGAATGCCGAGCAATTGTGGGAGACCACGCTCGACCCCGACAACCGCGCGCTGCTGCAGGTCAAGGTCGAGGATGCCGACGTGACTGACGAGATCTTCACCCGCCTGATGGGCGATATCGTCGAACCGCGCCGCGAATTCATCCAGGACAACGCGCTGAACGTGGCCAATCTCGACATCTGATGGCCCGGGGCCGCGCCATGACGGGCACCGAACGCGGGGGCTTCCTGCTGTTCCTGGCGCTCGTTACGGCGGCGATGTTGCTGGTGGTCTGGCCATTCGTCGCCCCGCTGGTTTGGGCAACGCTGGCGGCGATCATGTTCCAGCCGCTGTACCAGCGGATGCTGGGCTGGCGTAAAGGGCGCGAGAACCAGGCCGCAGTGCTGGCACTGCTGGTCATCACGGTGGCGGTTATCATCCCTTCTGTCATCATCGGCAGCATGGTGGTGGACGAGGCGATCGGCATGTTTGCCGCCCTGCGCACCGGCGATATCGATGTCGCGCGCGAACTCGATACGGTGATCGCCGCCCTGCCTGCCGGGCTCGGATCGCGGCTGGTTGAATCGGGCTGGGGCGACATGGCGACGCTTCAGGCCCGCGCCCAGGAACTGGCAGAGGATTCGATCGGCCTGATCGCGCGCCATGCCGTCACGATAGGGGGCGGCGTGGCGGGCTGGCTGCTGGCCTTCGGTGTCGGCCTTTATGTCACCTTCTTCCTGCTGCGCGATGGCAAGCAGATGACGCCGAAGCTGATCCACGCCTTTCCCATCCAGCAGGACATCGCCGAGCGCATGGCAGAGCGGTTCCTGACCATCGTGCGCGCCACGATCAAGGGCTCGGTCGTCGTCGGGCTGGTGCAAGGCGCATTGGGAGCGATCACATTCTGGATAGTCGGCATCCCCTCCGCGATCCTGTTCGGCGTGATCATGGCGCTGTTCTCGCTGCTGCCCGCCATCGGCCCGGCGATCGTCTGGGCACCTGCGGCGATCTACCTGCTGGCGGTGGGTGAATACTGGCAAGGCATTTTCGTGATCGTATCGGGCGTGGCGATCATCGGCATGGCCGACAATCTCCTGCGCCCCGTGCTGGTTGGCCGCGACACGGGAATTCCCGACTGGCTGATCCTCGTCACCACGCTGGGCGGCATTGCCACCATGGGGCTTTCGGGAATCGTGCTCGGCCCGCTGGTGGCTGGCCTGTTCATCGCTGCGTGGAACGTGTTTGCGGAGCAGGACGAGGAAGCCGCGCAGGCCTAGGCGATTGTCTCTGGTTGGCCTGCGGTGGCTGCGGCAACCATGCCACGCGCGCTTATGCTGGTTTCCTCATCGAGGAAAGCAAACAGCCTTGCCATATCGGCATGGTAATCGCCCGTGGGCATTACCGCGGGGCCAAGGCCAGCCACCTTGCGCTGGTGATCGGCAAAACCGCACACCAGCGGCACGCCCGCGAGCATGGCGATGCGATAGAAACCGGTCTTCCATTTGAGCGCGCCCTTGCGCGTGCCTTCGGGCGCGATCACCAGCATGAACTCGTCACGCGCGGCGAATTCATCCACCACTTGCCGCACCACGCCGCCGCCCGCGCTGCGATCCACCGGCACCCCGCCCATCTCGCGCATGAAGCCGCCCATAGGCCATTTGAACAGCGTGTGCTTGCCCATGAAGGCAGGCGTCACGCCATTGGCATCGGCAATGCCCATGAAGGTGATGAAGTCCCAGTTCGATGTATGCGGCACCGCCACGAAGATGCAGCGGTGCTCAGGAGGAGGCGCATGCCCCTCCACCCGCCAGCCACGGACATGGAACAGCCACACCAGCACGCGCCGCGTGATCCTTGTGAGCAGGGACAGGCGGGGCTGGGTCAATCCGGTGTCGCAATCTCGAACAGGTTAGAGTGAGGCCGAACCTCACTCCCCCATATCGAGATGTTCTGCAAGCCACGGCAGCACCACGTCCTTGAAGCGGGCGCCGATGCGGTTGACGTGGTCACCGTCATAGACTTCCCATTCGTGCTCGATGCCGAATTTCTCCAGCTCCTGGTGGATCAGCGTGTCGTCGGCGACCAGGCCATCCTTGTCACCCACGTCTAGGCCGATGCCATCGAAGCTTTCCAGCGCCGCAACGTGGGCGGAAACCATGGCGAGCGGCGAATTGGCGGCCCAGCGGGCCAGCACATGCTCATCCAGCTCGCCTTCCTCGTTTACTGCCCAGTCGACATAGAAGGGCGGCTTCTGCGGGTTGGGAGACCACGCCACCGCGCTTGCCAGCCCGGCGCGCATGCCGAAGCCGGAATCGTCCGCGCCCTCACGCGGGACGGATGCCATGGCGGTGGCGCTTTCTACCGTCTCGCGGCGGGGTGATACGCAGCAGGCACTCTGCGCCCAGATCGAATCGAACACTTCGGGATGTGTCATGCCGACCACCCATGTGCCGTATCCACCCATCGAATGGCCGACGAGGGCGCGCCCTTCGCGGTTGGGGATTGTGCGGTAGTTGGCGTCCATATAGGCGACCAGGTCAGTGGCGATGAAATCGCGGAAATTGCCCGTGGTAACCGAGTTCGAATACATCGATCCGCCCATCTCCGTCAGCGTATCGGGGACCACCACGATGAATTCGCGGCCCGCAGCGGCATTCTCGGCCACGGCAGTCGGCACTTGCATGAAGTCATAGAAATCGCGTCCCGAAATGGCGAAGCCGTGCAGGTAATAGACCACCGGGTAATGCCGTGTCGGATCATCGCCATAGCCGGGCGGGAGGACCACCATCACCTCGCGTTCCAGCGCATTGCCTTCCAGATTTCCTTCCAGCGTCGTGCCGTAAACCATCGGATTTTCCACCGTGATCCCTTCGGGCACCACGGCATCGGGCGCGGTGATGTTCTGCGCGGCAACGGGAACGGCGGCGAGCGAGAGCAGCGCAGCGGCTGCAAACAGTGTCTTCTTCATGGTGTTCATTCTCCGGTGCCGGGCTGCACCAGCACGTCGAGATGCTCGACGAAGAAGGGCAGCATGTCAGTGCGGATGCGTTCGCGGATGCGGTTGCCGTGATCGCCTTCGTAGAGCTCGAAATCATAGGCGATGCCGAAGCGATCCAGCTCGCGCATGAAGGCGCGGTTGCCTTCCAGCAGGAAATCCTGATCACCGATGTCGATGGCGATGGCTTCAAGGCTTTCCAGCGCCGGGAGATACTGCGGCAGCATCACCAGCGGCGAGTTCGCGGCCATGCGATATTCGGCAAGCTTGTCCATCGTGCCATCATCGTTGAGGCCGGTATCGACCTTGAGGAAATTGTCCGCCGAGGGATCGGGCGACCATGCCGCCAGCGTGGAAACCCCGGCCAGCCCGCCGAAATCGGCATTGGCTACGTCTTCCTCGCTCATCCCCTCGATCCGCGCGGCTGTTTCCGCGTCGATCGGCTGCGGCGGCAGGCAGCAGGCGCTCATCATGTAGATGCTGGAGAAGACCTCCGGATGTTTCATGGCGATGCGGATGGTGCCGTATCCGCCCATCGAATGCCCGGCCAGCCCGCGGCTTTCGCGCATCGGGATGGTGCGGAAATTGGCATCCACCCAGCCGACAAGGTCGCGCGCGACCATGTTCTCGTAATCGCCCACAGTCGGGCTGGATGAATAGAAACCGCCGCGCCGCAAGGAATAGCCATCGGGCATGACCATGATCACGTCATTGCCGGCATCGGAGGCTGCCTGCACCGCCTCCTGGATCTGGAAACCGGCCTGCTGTGCCTCTACCGGGGCCCAATATCCGTGGAGGTAATAGACCACGGGATAGCGACGGTCGGTATTCTCGTCATAACCGGGCGGGGTGACGACATAGACCTTGCGGGTTGCGTCATTGCCTTCAAGGTTCCCTTCCACCGACGGGGAATAGAAGCTCATCAGCTCGATCCGCGCCTCTTCCTGCGCGAGCGCAGGCGCGGCAATGGCAAGCGTGGCGGCGCCCAGCGCGCCGATGGCGAATTTCAGCATGTGTCTCCCTCCGCTGCCACACCGGGCAGCTCTCGACTCTGGGCGGGAGTCTTCCTTCTTGCCGGATCGATGTCCAGCACCATTGTGACGCCGATACAAAAGGCGACAAAAATCCAGAATAATCAAGGGTTCCAGATAATTGCTGGCCTTGCCACGCTCCTGTCCGTATCCTTTGCGGCAGGACGGAACACCACTCACCCATGCTTGATTCGACACCCAAGGCCTCGATGCCAATACCCGCGCCGCAATTCGCCGAGGAAAGCGCGCGGCTGGAAGTGCTCGCCGATTTCCAGCATGAGGCGCTGGAAGACGATCCGGAACTGCAGGCCATCGTCGAATTTGCCGCCAAGCTGTGCAAGGGGTCGGCTTCGATGGTCAGCCTGGTTGATGACAAGAGGCAGTATTTCCTCGCCCGCACCGGCCTCGAGCAGCGCGAGACCCCGCGCGACATCTCGTTCTGCTCCCACGCGCTGGGCATGTCAGAAGTGATGGAAGTGGGCGACGCCACCAAAGACCCGCGCTTTGCCGAAAATCCGCTGGTCACCGGCGAACCGGGCGTGCGCTATTATGCCGGGCAGCCGCTGATTTCGGCCGAAGGCGCGCCGCTGGGAACGCTCTGCGTGATCGATGTCCAGCCGCACGAGCGACCGCTCAACCAGTTCCAGCGCGAGGGCATGGCCGTGCTTGCGCAAGCCGCCATGCGCCGCCTGCGCGCGCGCCGTGCCAGCATCATCGCCAGCCGCGAAATTGCCGAGAGCGAGGAACGCTTCAAGGCGCTCGCCGATTCTATGCCCGATATCGCCTTTTCGGCCGACGAGGATGGCACTTTCGACTATTTCAACCAGCGCTGGCAGGATTTTACCGGCCTGCCCCTGCCCTATACCGAGGATCAGAGCCGGCAGGTACTCGATCCCGAGGATTACGATTCGATCCAGGACGACTGGGCTGCGGCGGTGCGCGAGGGCGAACCCTATGAGCGCCAGCATCGGCTGCGCCGCCACGACGGCAAGTTCCGCTGGGTGATCGTGCGCGCCTTGCCGGTGAAGGTGGGCGAGACTGGACGCCTGCGCTGGTTCGGCACGATCACGGACATCCATGACGCGCACGAGCTGTCCGAGAACCGCGACATGCTGGCCAAGGAACTGTCGCACCGGATCAAGAACATCTTCGCCGTCGTCAACGGCCTGATTTCCCTGCAGGCCCGCAAGGAACCCGAACATGCCGATTTTGCCGACCGGCTGACGCAGACGCTGCAGGCGCTGGGCCGCGCGCATGACTTCGTGCGGCCATCGGGCGGCACCACGCAGGAAAGCCTGCGCGGGCTGCTCGAGGTGATCTTTGCCCCCTATCGCGACGCCGGCGGCAAGCCGCGCGTGCGACTGGACGGGGACGAGGGCGCCATTAGCCACAAGGCCGCCACGCCGCTGGCACTGGTGTTCCACGAACTGGCGACCAATTCCGCCAAATACGGCGCGCTGTCGGTGGACGGCGGATATGTCATCCTCGCCATTGCCAGCGAGGGCAAGCGCGTCCAGCTGACATGGAAGGAACACGGCGGGCCGCCGGTCGAACACGGAAACGCAAGCGAGGCCGGCTTCGGATCGCGCATGGTGGAGCTTGCGGTGACCGGCCAGCTGCAAGGCCAGTGGGAACGCCATTTCGAGGAAAGCGGCCTGCGGGTTGAGCTGGACTTCCCCGCCGATGCGATTGCGCCCTAGTCCGGGTTATCGAAACCCGTGCCATCGGGCCAGTCAGGGTCTGACAGCGCCAGAACCTTGAACAGCTCGCCCATCTGGTCAGGCGCGACAAGCCGGTCGCGCGCGCGCAGCAGCGCCTCGCGATAATGCGGCGCGAACCCTGCCAGCGCATCGGCGCGCTGGTGGATGCCAAGCGCGGTCAGCCAGCGGCCCTGCGTCGTGGTGCCGATCCACTTCGCCCCGCGCGACAGGGCGATCTGCGCCATCTGGTCGAAATCGACATGCGCGGTGAGGTCCATCTCGCCCGGCGCCTCCAGCGGATCGCGCTTCTGGTGGTTGCGGATGGCCTGCAAGGTCGATCCGGTGCGCGGCGCGACATGGCCATAATCGATAAACAGCGCCACGCCGCCCTGGTTGACCAGCCGGCCTGCCACTTCGAACAGCGTCGCCGCAGCGCCGGGACAGGTCTCGATCACCGTGCCGACAGGCGCATCGCGGCGCTTTTCCGGGACCGCGCTGTCCATTGGCGTGTGGCCCGCAACGAAGCGGAAGTTCTCGCCATCCTCAGCGACGTCCACCATCACCTCGCGCCAGCCATTGCCCGTCATCACCAGCTGGCGCACGGGAAGCGCATCGAGGAATTCATTGGCCACGATCAGCACCGGGCCTTCCATGGGTATGGTCGAAAGGTCATTGTGGAACACAGCATCGGGCACCTGCTCCAGCTGCACATCGCGCAGCCTGGTCGAGCCTTCGACAAGGTTGATGCGCGGCTCCAGCCCGTATCGCCTCATCGCCCGCTGCGCATCGCGCGCAAGGAAGCCGCGACCTGGCCCCAGCTCGACATAATGCGCAGGCTCGGTGCGACCGGCACGGATCCAGATATCCGCCAGCCACAGCCCGATCAGCTCGCCGAACATCTGGCTCACCTCGGGCGCGGTGATGAAATCGCCCTGCTCGCCGAACACCTCGTTTTCGGAGTAGTAGCGGGCGTTGCTCTCGCCCATGAACTGCATCAGGCTGATCGGGCCGGTTGCGGAAATCAGCCTGCGGAAACTTGCGGCCAGATTGCCGTCAGCCATTGGCAGGCTGCCCCTTCGCTCCGGAATAGGCGGCATCGACCGGCTTCTGCCGCAGCGACCAGATAACGAGGCCGATACCCAGCAGGATCAGCGGGATGGTCAGCCACTGCCCGCGGCTGAGGCCGGTTTCGGCGACCACCCAGGCGAGATGCGCATCGGGCTCGCGGAAATATTCGACGATGAAGCGCCCGGCAGAGATCATGGCGGTGAACACGCCCACCAGGAAGCCCGGGCGATAGCGCGCGCGGGTGAGCCAGAACAGCGCATAGAGCACCACCGCCACCAGCAGGCCTTCCAGCAGTGCTTCGTAGAGCTGGCTGGGGTGGCGCGGTTCGGGGCCGGCGCCGGGAAAGGTCATGGCCCAGGGAACGGCGCTCTCGACCGGACGCCCCCACAGCTCGCCATTCACGAAATTGGCCATGCGCCCGAGGAACATCGCCGCGCCGACATTGACCGCGATATAATCGCTCACCCTTATGAACGAGAGGCCATGGCGCCACGAGGCGTAGGCAATTGCCAGCACAACGCCGATCAGCCCGCCATGAAAGCTCATCCCGCCTTCCCAGGTCTTAAACATGTCGACCGTGCCGATCAGGTCAGGCCGGTAGAACAATACATAGCCCAGCCGGCCGCCGATGATCACGCCGAGGAAGCAGTAGAAGAACAGGTCGTCCGCATGCCGCGTCGCCATCGGCGCACCGGGTGCCGCCAGCATCTTGCGCAGGTGCACATAGGCGATGATCAGGCCGAAGATATAGGCGAGCGAATAGAACTTCAGCGTGAAGAAGCCGAGGTCGATCCCGTTGACCAGGCCAAGATCGGCCCAGTTGATCGCGCTGCCCGCTGCCGCGAGAAATTCAAGCATGTGTCCAAGCCTCTCTTGCTGGCTGCGGCCATGGCACAGCCTGTGCAAAGGCGAAAGCCCCGACAACATGGTGACACGCCCCAAGCAAGGTTTTGCACAATTGCCCGCAGCGCACTATCTGCAAGGCGTGACCCAGCTGAAAATCTCCCGCCAGCGCGAGATCATCGATCGCCGCAAGCTCGTTTCCTCCATCGGTGCCGCCGTCGCCGAACACGGCGTGGAGGATGCTCGCCAGCCCATTGTGGAGCTGCTGCGCGCAGCCTTCCAGCAGGGGCGCGAGGAGATGACCAGGCGGCTGGGCGACAATCCCGGTGCCGGGCACGAGATTACCCACGGCTATTGCTTCCTGATCGACCAGCTGATCCGTGTGGTGCACGATCATGTAGTGGACGCGGTCCACCCTAAGGCCAGCCCTTCCGCCGGGGAACGCCTCGCGCTGATCGCGGTGGGCGGATACGGGCGCGGCGAGATGGCGCCCTTCTCGGATGTCGACATCGCCTTCATCACCCCGGTCAAGCCTTCCGCCTGGTGCGAACAGGTGATCGAGGCGATCCTCTACTTCCTCTGGGACCTCAACCTGACCGTGGGCCATTCCAGCCGCTCGCTGGACGAGATGGTGCGCATGGCCAAGGAAGACCTGACGATCCGCACCGCCATCCTCGAAGGCCGCTATCTGTGGGGTGACAAGGACGTCTACAAGATGGCCGAGGACCGCTTCTGGAGCGACGTTGTCCCCGGCTCGGAACGCCAGTTCATTACCGAAAAGCTGGCCGAGCGCGATGCAAGGCACAAGCGCATGGGCGATTCGCGCTATGTGGTCGAACCCAATGTGAAGGACGGCAAGGGCGGGTTGCGCGATTTGCAGACGCTCTACTGGATCGGCAAGTATGTCTACCGCGTGCGCGAGGCGGCGGAGCTGGTCGACAAGGGGCTGTTCACCGCGCAGGAATATCGCAGCTTCCGCCGCGCCGAACGCTTCATGCTGGCGGTGCGCAGCCATCTGCACACCATCGCCAAACGCGGCGAGGACCGGCTGACATTCGACCTGCAGCGCGAAGTGGCCCGGCGCATGAATTACGCCGACCGGCCGGGCAAGAGCGCGGTCGAACGCTTCATGCAGTTCTATTTCATGCAGGCGCAGCATGTCGGCAACCTTACCGGCGTGTTCCTGGCGCAGCTGGAAGAGCAGATGGTGGAGAAGAAGCCGCGCAACCGGCTGATCGAGCGGCTGCTGGGCCGCAAGGAGCATGACCGCACCATCGATGGTTATGTCGTGCGCAGCGGCAAGCTCGCCGCGCCGGACAACCGCTGGTTCAGGGACGATCCGGTGCGACTGGTCGAGATCTTCACCCTTGCCGAGCGCGAAGGGCTGGAAATCCACCCCGAAACCATCCGCATGGTGCGCCGCGATTCCGGCCTGATCCACCAAAACGTGCGCGAGAACCCGCGCGCCAACGCTGCTTTCCTTGAATTGCTGACCGGTCGCAACGATCCGGAGATGGTGCTGCGCTGGATGAACGAGGCGAGCGTGTTCGGCCGCTTCGTGCCCGATTTCGGCAAGGTCAACGCGCAGATGCAGTTCGACATGTACCACCACTATACGGTGGACGAGCACACCATCCGCGCGATCGGCCTGCTCAGCCAGATCGAAAAGGGCGAACTGGAGGAAGACCACCCGCTCGCCACCAAGATCCTCCCCGGCCTCAAATATCGCCGGGCACTCTATGTCTCGGTTCTGCTGCACGATATCGCCAAGGGTCGCGGCGGTGACCATTCGGTGCTTGGCGCGGAAGTGGCGCTGGAATTGTGCCCGCGCCTTGGCCTGACCGAGCAGGAAACCCAGCTGGTCAGCTGGCTGGTGCGATATCACCTGCTGATGAGCGCAATGGCCTTCAAGCGCGACCTGTCCGACCCCAAGACGATCGAGGATTTCATCGACGTGGTTGAGGATGCCGAACACCTCGGCCAGCTGACGATCCTTACCATCGTCGATATCCGCGCCGTGGGCCCGGGCATCTGGAACAGCTGGAAACGCCAGTTGCTGGGTGATCTCTACAAGCTGGCGGATGAGCAGTTGCGCCTGGGCGATGACGACGAGGACCGCCAGCGCAAGCGCTATGAAAAGAAGCGCGAGGAAGTCGCGCGGTTGCTGGGCGAGGAACGCGAGCATCTGGTGGAAGAGCTCGATAGCCGGTTTGACCGCGACTACTGGATGGCCGAGCCGTCCGATATCATCGCCATCAACCTGCCGCATTATGCCGCCGCCAAGCAGCTCGAGCACTCGCTGTCGATCCATGCGGAATATTACCCGGCGCGCGGGGCCACGCTGATCACCGTGATCGGCGATGACCACCCCGGCCTGTTCTTCCGCATCGCCGGTGCGATCAACCTGGCCGGTGCCAACGTGATCGACGCACGCATCCACACCACCAAGGTGGGCAAGGCGGTCGACAATTTCCTGGTGCAGGACCCGCTGGGCAAGCCGTTCAAGGAAGAGGCGCAGATCGCCCGGCTGAAGCAGAAGATCGAGGACGCGCTGCTGGGTAAGATCGACATGGTCGGCAGCCTCGCCCAGCGCCCGCTGCCGCGCACCCGTGCCGAGGCCTTTACCGTGGCTCCGCAGATCTTCTTCAACAATGACGCGTCAGACCGCTTCACCGTGATCGAAGTGCATGCGCGCGACCGCCCGGCGTTGCTCAACCGCCTGACCCGCGCGATGTTCGAACGCAGCCTGATCATCAATTCCGCGCACATCACCCAGTTTGGCGAGAAAGCGGAAGACACCTTCTATGTAACCGACCTGCTGGGCCACAAGATCTACAGCAAGGACCGGCTGCAGAAGGTCGAGGACGCACTTCTGGAAGCCATCGCGGCGGGTGAGCCGAAGGTGGAAGCGGCGGAGTAGGGTCTAACCGCGTTCCCCGAACAGCGCGGTGCCCACGCGGATATGCGTAGCGCCGAGCATGATTGCGGTGGGGTAATCCCCGCTCATGCCCATGCTGCGGCCTTCAAGGCCATTATCGCGCGCCAGCTTGTCGAGCAGGGCGAAGAAGGGCGCAGGCTCGATGCTGAAAGGCGGAACGCACATCAGCCCGGCGAGCGGGATATCCGCTGCGCGGGCCTGTTCGACCAGCGCGGGCACATCGGCAATTGCGCAGCCGCCTTTCTGGTCCTCGTCGCCAATATTGACCTGAACGAAACACGGCACGCGTTTGCCCGCCTTGTCCATCGCCTTGGCCAGCGCTTTCACAAGGCTCGGCCGGTCGAGCGAATGGATACAATCGAACAGCTCCACCGCATCATCCGCCTTGTTCGATTGCAGCTGGCCGACGAGGTGCAGTTTAACGCCATCGTAAGCCTCTTTCAGCGCAGGCCATTTGCCTTGCGCTTCCTGCACACGGTTTTCACCGAACACGCGCTGTCCTGCATCGAGCAGCGGGGTAATCGCGTCAGCATCATGCGTCTTGCTGATCGCGATCAGGGTGACGTCATCCACCTTGCGGCGGGCAATCTTGCAGGCACGGGCGATCTCTGCCTGCACCTCTTCCAGCAATTGGGCTGCACTCTCGCTCATGGGCGCGCTATAGCGCGGGCATGGCAGCAATCCAGCCCTTCCCTGACCTGTGGCTCATCTCGGACGCGCGCAATGATGCCGTTCTCGAACAAGCCCTCAAGCGCCTGCCGCGGGGCAGCGGCTTCATCTATCGGCACTATCACCTGCCCGACGGCGAGCGGGTAGCGCGCTATTTCGCGCTGGAGCGGATCGCCCGTGCGCGCGGGCACACGGTGGTGCTGGCCGACAGCG
Organism: Alphaproteobacteria bacterium; assembly: GCA_030431435.1. GTDB lineage: Bacteria > Pseudomonadota > Alphaproteobacteria > Sphingomonadales > Sphingomonadaceae > Alteraurantiacibacter. The sequence goes on from JAUIJI010000018.1 coordinate 25,575, forward strand.
CGCTCACCGCCGTCGAATGGGGCGCAGACGGCATCTACGGCGCGCCCTTGTCGCTTTACCCCAAGCGAGACCTGCTGACGCTGGCGACCGTCCACGATATGCGCGAGATTGCGCAAGCCAATCGCATGGGCGCAGACGCCGCGCTGCTCTCCCCCGCCTTCGCCACCAACAGCCACCCCGGCGCAGACTCGCTGGGACCTTTGAAATGGCGGATATTGGCGAGGTATGCGCTGATGCCGGTGATCGCGCTCGGCGGGATGGATGCGGGGAAGGCAAGGCGATTGGGCTGCGAACGATGGGCGGCCATCGACGGGTTGAGTAGGTAGTTTGTTTCATGAACCCGCATCCGCGGGTTGGTCCTCGGTGCTGATCCCTCCGCTTCGCTGCGGGGCACCTGCGGGCGGGCGGTCGCCCTTGCGGGCCTACGGCCCGTCTTTCCCCGCTATTGTCATGGCCGGGAATGGTCGCGGCGCGGTACGCGACGCCAGCGCGCGACCGCGCGCCGGCCGGTAGGCCGGAAGCCAAGTGAGCGGATGCGAACGCCGGGGCCTGAGGCGATAAAAAAATTGACCTCGAGTCCGCACGGATTCACTATGCGCATCCGCGGGACATCGAGGGAGCAAGACCATGGCGACAACCGCCCGCAAATCGGCGCAGGCAAGTGACTGGAAAGCGGCATTCCGTCGCTCGCTGGCGCGCATCCTGCAACGTGGCGGCGCGGTTGTGCTTTACGCGCTGATGGGCTTTCTCGCCCTTTCCCTCCTCAGCTACACTCAGACCGACCCCTCGCCCTCTACTGCGGCGGGAGACATCGTGCAGAACTGGATGGGCCGTGCGGGGGCATGGATGGCAGACCGTGCGCTGCTCTCCTTCGGCATCGTCTCGGTGCTGTTCCTGCCGCTGCTCTATGCCTTTGCCAGCAAGCTGTGGCGCGATTCGGAAAGCGAGGAGGACGAGGACGCGCCGGCCATGGCTGGCGGCACATGGTGGAAGACGCTGCTGGTGCTGGTGCTGGCCATGGCGCTGCTCTCAACCGTGCTCGCCCTTGTCACCGATCCGGCCGAACCCAACCTGCCCGCAGGCTGGGGCGGGCTTGCCGGACTGCTCGGCGAAGGGGCCTTGCGCGCGCTCGCCGGTCGCCTGCCCGAAGCGGCGCAATTCTGGACCATCCTTGCCGGGGGCTTTGCCGCGCTGCTGGGCGGGGCACTGCTGGCAGGCAAGGTCTTCGCCATCGACTGGGCCGGCCTGCTGACCGTGCCGGAATGGCTGAAACATGCACCCAGCCTGCCGCGCAGCAACCCCAACCCGTTCAAGGAACAGGCCGAAAAGCGCAAGGCATCGGCAGAAAAGACCAAGGCGGAACCGGTCACCATCGCGCAGCCCGATCGCAAGCCGCCGGAGATCTCCGACCCATCGGCTCCACCGCGCCCGGCATCGCCCGCCAAGGCCCGGCAGAAGGACCTGTTCGCCGAGTTCGACCTGCCGGGCATGGACCTGCTGGAAGACCCGCCTGCGGCCAATGCGCCCGCGCTCGACAAGCACGCGCTGGAGAGGAACGCCCGCCTGCTCGAAAACGTGCTCGACGATTTCAACGTCAAGGGCGAGATCACCGCCGTGCGCACCGGCCCGGTGGTCACCATGTACGAGCTGGAGCCTGCCCCGGGCATCAAGGCCAGCCGCGTCATCGGTCTTGCCGAGGATATCGCCCGCAACATGTCCGCCATTTCCGCGCGCGTCTCGCCCATTCCGGGCAAGACGGTGATGGGCATCGAACTGCCCAATGCCGACAGGCAGGTGGTAAGCTTCAAGGAAATGGTCGGCTCGGAAGCCTTCGCGTCGGCCAAGGGCAACCTGCCGGTGATCCTGGGCAAGGACATCGCGGGCGAACCCGTGGTGGCAGACCTTGCCGCCATGCCTCACCTGCTGGTGGCCGGGACCACCGGCTCGGGCAAGTCGGTCGGCCTCAACTGTATCCTGCTCTCGCTCCTCTACCGCTTCAGCCCCAGCGAGTGCCGCATGATCCTGATCGATCCCAAGGTGCTGGAACTCAAGAGCTACGATGATATCCCGCACCTGCTCTCCCCCGTGGTGACGGAGCCGCACAAGTCTGTCCGCGCGCTGAAATGGGCGGTGGGCGAGATGGAAAAGCGCTATCGCATGATGTCCGATATCGGCGCGCGCAATATCGGCGGTTTCAACGAACGCGTGAAGGCCGCCGCGGCCAAGGGCCAGCCACTGGGCCGCCGCGTGCAGACCGGCTTCGATCCCGACACGGGCGAGGAACTGTTCGAGGAAAAGCAGCTCGATTACGAGGTCCTGCCGCAGATCGTGGTGATCGTTGACGAGCTGGCCGACCTCATGGTCACCGTGGGCAAGGAAATCGAGGTGCTGATCCAGCGGCTGGCGCAGAAATCGCGCGCGGCAGGCATCCACCTCATCATGGCGACGCAGCGCCCCTCGGTCGATGTCATCACCGGCGTGATCAAGGCCAACCTGCCCACCCGCATCGCCTTCAACGTCACCAGCCGCATCGATAGCCGCACCATCCTTGGCGAACAGGGCGCGGAGCAGCTGCTTGGCAAGGGTGACATGCTGTTCAAGCCCACTTCAGGGGCCTTGCGGCGCGTCCATGGCCCCTTCGTTTCGGACGAGGAAGTGGAGAAGGTGGCCGAACACTGGCGCAGCCAGGGAGAGCCGGACTACGTCGATTCGGTTACCGAGGAACCCGAGGATGGTGGCCTCAATTTCGAGGATGATTTCACCGCTTCGGACAATCCGGAAGAGCGCCGCTACATGCAGGCCTGCCAGATCGTGTGGGAAAACCAGAAGGCTTCCGGCTCCTGGCTGCAGCGCCAGCTTGGCGTGGGCTACAACACCGCCGCCAAGCTGATCGAACGGATGGAGGAAGACGGGCTGGTCGGCCCTGCCAACCACGTCGGCCGCCGCGAAATCTACCGCGATCGGGACGGCAATCCGCTCTAGGGCTCGGCCCTCAACTCTCCGGCATGCGGCAGGAATAGCTCGACAGCTGGTTTTGCGGCCCGCCATCGTAATGGGCATATTGCGGGTGCGGGCACAGCGGCATCTGCGCATCGGCATTGTCTGTGCGCGAGGCAGGAACGGATGACGGGGCCTTGCCCTCTTCCACCCACTCCACCAGCGGGCCGAGCAGGTCGAAGGTCCCATAGGCATCGCCGCCACTGCAATGCATCATGCCCGGCACCATGTAGAAGCGCGCGGCATCGTCCCACCGATCGCCGTTCGCCTGCCCCGCACGCTGGAAATAATCCCACGTATCAAAGGCAGAGAACCACGGGTCAGACACGCCGTGGAAGAACATCATCTTGCCATTACGGTCGAGGAAGGTGGACAGGTTGGTCCAGTATGCGGTGTCGGTCAGGCGGCCCACGGCATCCATCCGCACCTCATGCATGCGCGCGTCGATATCGATGTCGCGGCTGGCATTGGCGGGGCCGAACACGCCGGGCTGGCCGGACGGGACATAGCCCGGCAGGCCCGGCCCGTCATAGGTGATGCCCGTATCCCAGGGGACCGGCACGTAGGTGGGCCGCCCGGTGGCGTCGTGCGGTCCGGCAAAGGCCAGTTCCAGCGCCTCCACCTCGGCACCCGACAGGCAGCCGTCACTGCCATCGCACTGCAGCGCGCCCGCATCGAAGCTGCGGCACGCCTCGACATTGGCGATGATGCCGTCCTCAAGCCCGTCACGCGCATCGCACTGGTTCAGCACCTCGGCGTGAATGGCCTGCCGTTGCGCAGGCGAGAAACCGCCCGCGCGCTCTTCGCCTTCGGCCAGCGTGCGGTTGATCATCACCTGCGCATATTCGATTCCCAGGTTCGAATGGCCTGGCCGCATGGCCGGTGCGCCCACCACGATCCCGTCAAACAGTTCGGGATAGCGCTGGCTGGCCAGCATCCCTTCGCGCCCGCCGGTTGAACAGCCGGTCATGTAGGAATGGTGCGGCGCCTTGCCATAGAATCGCGCAACGATATCGCGGCTGGCCAGCGTGACCGTGCGCACCGATGTTTCGGCGAAATCGAGCGCGGCGCGCTGGTCCTGGTGGAAGCTTGCATCGAAGCCCGCTCCCTTGTGCCCGCTGTCGTGGCTGGTCACGGCGAATCCGCGCGAAAGCGCATTGGTTGCGCCCGAGGCGACCGGGCCCACCGCGGGCCTGATCGAACCGTTCAGTCCGCCACCGCCCTGCAACAGGTAACGCCCGTTCCAGTCCGCCGGCAGCGCCAGTTCGAAACCGATGCCATAGGTCACCCCGCCTGCGCCCGTCCGCTCGTTGATCATGCCTTCGACAAGGCAATGCGGGGGCAGGGCGGTGGGCGGTCCGCCCTGCCAGCCGGGAAGTTCGCGCCCGTCGGGATAGTAGGTCGCTGCCTTGATGGCGACATCGCCCATCTGCATGCCTTCCAGCGCGGCGCAGCGTTCGCCCGGCGCGGCCTCGTCCTGGCCCGTAGCCGGTGAAAACGCCAGCAGGCCCGCACCTGCCACCGTGCCTGCCAGCAAGCCTGCGAAAATCCTGTTGTGACCAGTCATGCCATACTCCCTCTCTCCAGTGACCGCTGGCTACCAAGCCATTGGGCGATACACAACGCGGCTTGTATCACCTGCCAGCCAATGTAACCTCTTGCTTGAACGGGAGAGAACACAATGCGCAATTGGACAACAGGACTTGCCCTTGCCGCAGGACTGCTGGCGGCAACGCCCGCACTTGCCGGGCATCATGCAGACGGTACGTGGGTAGGCAGCTGGACAGCCAGCCCGCACGCCCCCTTGACCACCGAAGGCCCCTTTGCGGCTGCCAGCTATGACAATGTCACCATCAGCCAGGTGATCCGCCTGTCCGAAGGCGGTTCGGCGCTCAGGGTGCGCTTCACCAATCGTTATGGCACCGCCCCGCTGCATATCGGCGATGCGCGGATCGTATTGCTGGATGATGATGGCAACGAGATTGCCGGTTCCAGCCGCGCGCTCACCTTCGGCGGAGAGGATGGCGCGGTGATCCCGCGCGGCGCGCCTTTCGCCAGCGACGTGGTGCAGTTGCAGACCAGGGATTTCCAGAAGGCCAAGGTGGTAATGTACCTGCCGGAAGATACCGGCCCGTGCACCTGCCACCTCACCGGCCTCGATACGCTGGCGGTCTCTGCCCCCGGCAACCATGTCGATAGCGACTTCGAACCGGCCTCGACCGGGATGCACCGCGCCTTCCTGCACACGGTGGAGGTGCTGTCCGATGACGCACAGGGCACCATCGTCACCTATGGCGATTCGATCACCGATGGCGTCGGCTCGACACCCGGCGAGGACCGCCGCTGGCCTGACGTGCTGGCGGAACGGCTCGAGGCGGCAGGCATGGAATATGCCGTCGCCAATGCCGGCATTTCGGGCAACCGCGTGCTCAGCCCCGGCATGGGTGAAAGCGCGCTGTCCCGCTTTGACGAGGACGTGCTGAGCCTGCCCAATGTCACCCACATGATCATCTTCGTGGGTGTCAACGATATCGGCAACCGATATGGCCCGGAGCGTGGCGGACCGGGCGGCTTTACGCTCGACCAGCCGCAGATCGACGTGGCGCAGATGATCGCCGGATACCGCCAGCTGATCGCCCGCGCGAAGGCCGAAGGAATTACGGTGATCGGCAGCCCGATCGGCCCCTACAAGGGTGCGGGATACTGGAGCGAGGAAGGCGAGGCCGCCCGCCAGGCGATCAACAACTGGATCCTCGATTCGGGCGAATTCGATGCCACCGTGCGCCTCGACACCGCCTTCGCTGATCCGGCAGACCCGGCGCAGATGCGCGAAGGCTATCACATGGGCGATTTCCTGCACGGCAGCGATGCGGGGCTGAAAGCCGTGGGCGAAAGCATCCCGCTGGAGCTGTTTGCGAGCGAATAACCCGTCCGCAACGCTGGATAACTGGCCGTCCGCAGCTTTCGGGCTTCGGGCGGCCTGCTATTTTGGCATCCGTGCAGGCAAATATCGAAATAGGCAGGGATTCGGGCGGCAATGCCGTCCATATCGACGTGGAGGAGCTGCTCGCCACGCGCCTGCTGGTGCAGGGCAACTCCGGCAGCGGCAAATCGCACCTGCTGCGCCGCCTGCTCGAAGAAAGCGCGCACCTGGTGCAACAGGTGGTGATCGACCCGGAAGGCGACTTCGCCTCGCTGTCAGACCATTTCGGCCATATCGTGATCGAGGGTGGCAGCTATACCAGCCGCGAGATCGAGGCGCTGGCGGGCCGCATTCGCCAGCATCGCGCCTCCGTGGTCCTGTCGCTGGACGACCTTGAGGTGGAACAACAGATACGCTGCGCCGCGCAATTCCTCACCGCGCTGTTCGATGCCCCGCGCGAACACTGGTATCCGGCGCTGGTGGCGGTGGACGAGGCGCAGATGTTCGCGCCTTCCGCCGCAGGCGAAATGGCCGAGGATACGCGGCGGATGACGCTCTCTGCGATGACCAACCTCATGTGCCGCGGGCGCAAGCGCGGGCTGGCCGGGATCGTCGCCACCCAGCGGCTGGCCAAGCTGGCGAAGAATGTCGCAGCGGAAGCTTCAAACTTCCTGATGGGCCGCACCTTCCTCGATATCGATATGCAGCGCGCGGCAGACCTTCTCGGCATGGACCGCAAGCAGGCCGAGCGCATTCGCGACCTTGAGCGTGGCCATTTCCTCGGTCTTGGCCCGGCAGTCAGCCGCAAGCCGGTGGCAGTTATGATCGGCCCGGTGAAGACCGGCGGCAAGAACGCGGCTTCCGGCCTGATGCCGCTGCCTGATGCGCCGAGCGAGGATATGGAAGCGCTGCTGCACGCCTCGCTGGCAGAGGAAGCCGCCGCAGCGGCTCCCCGCCCGGCGCCCGCGCCGCCGCCTTCCCCGCCTGTCGAAGAGCTGGCCGAAGCGATCTCGCTCGCCTCTTCAGAAGAGCCGCTGGTCGAAGCCTCCGAAGACACCGATCCTGCACCTGCAGGCGGTGCCAGCATCGACACAATCCTGCATGAAATGGCGGCAGAGGAAGGCGCAACCTTCCAGCCGCTTGCCAGCCTGTTCCGCGATTTCGCCATCCGCTGCCGCCAGCGCGGCGTCGCTTCCGCCCATGTCGACATGACACAGTTCAAGCGGCTGTTCGCCTTTGCCAGCGCGGGCCTCGGCAGGCTGGACGATGCGCAGCGCAGCGCGGTCGAGCGCCTCGCCGAACATGTCAGCGATGATGTGCTCGCCCCATACCTCGCCATTGCAGCCGCCGCTGCCGAAGGCCGCAGCGCGCCTGACGAGGACGAGCTGGCGCGCGTCTATGGCACATCCTCACCGGGGCGCATCCGCCGCCTGCTGGAACACCTCGAAAAGACCGGGCTGGTCGTTGTGCGCGAGGATTTCGGCGGCGAACGCTCGATCACCGTGCCGGGGCTGGAGGAGTTCGCGGGCTAGAGCACTTTCCGACCATTCTGGGTCGCCCTGACGGAGCCGATTTTGGCTCAGCGCGAGGAGAGAGGAGGG
>JAUIJI010000019.1 GCA_030431435.1 Alphaproteobacteria bacterium
CGAGATGGTCACGTTGTCGCCCGGCATCACCATTTCGGTGCCTTCGGGAAGGATCACTTCGCCGGTCACGTCAGTCGTACGGAAGTAGAACTGCGGACGGTAGTTGGCGAAGAACGGCGTATGACGGCCACCTTCGTCCTTGGACAGGACGTAGACTTCGGCGCTGAATTCGGTGTGCGGCTTCACGGAACCCGGCTTACACAGAACCTGGCCACGCTCCACTTCGTCACGGCCAACACCGCGGATCAGGGCGCCGATGTTGTCACCAGCTTCACCACGATCGAGCAGCTTGCGGAACATTTCCACGCCGGTCACGGTCGTCTTGGTGGTGTCCTTGATGCCGACGATTTCGACTTCGTCGCCAACGTTCACAACGCCGGTTTCGACACGGCCGGTCACAACCGTACCACGGCCGGAGATCGAGAACACGTCTTCGATCGGCATCAGGAAGTCCTGGTCCACCGGACGCTCGGGCTGCGGGATGTAGCTGTCGACAGCTTCCATCAGCGCCTTGATCGAGTTTTCGCCGATTTCCGGATCGCGACCTTCGAGAGCGGCCAGAGCCGAACCCTTAACGATCGGAATCTCGTCACCGTCGAAGCCGTATTCGCTCAGCAGTTCGCGAACTTCCAGTTCCACGAGCTCGAGGATTTCCTCGTCGTCGACCTGGTCGACCTTGTTCAGGTAAACGACCAGCTGCGGAACGCCGACCTGGCGAGCCAGCAGGATGTGCTCGCGGGTCTGCGGCATCGGGCCGTCAGCAGCGTTCACCACCAGGATGGCGCCGTCCATCTGCGCAGCACCGGTGATCATGTTCTTCACATAGTCAGCGTGGCCCGGGCAGTCGACGTGTGCATAGTGACGGGCGTCGGTTTCATATTCCACGTGTGCGGTGGAGATAGTGATGCCGCGCTCGCGCTCCTCGGGAGCCTTGTCGATGTTTGCGAAGTCCACGGCAGAGCCCTGGACCTTGGTGATTGCAGCAGTCAGCGTGGTCTTGCCGTGGTCGACGTGACCGATGGTGCCGATGTTGCAGTGCGGCTTGTTCCGCTCGAATTTTTCCTTCGCCATTTCTCAATAACCTTCTTTGTTCGAATCTGATTTCTGAAAGATCAGGCGGGCACCCGCTGAATCAGGCGCCCGCCCCTAAACGCTGATCTCGCCTTAGGCAAGCTTCTCCTTGACTTCGGCTGCCACATTCGCGGGCACTTCGTCATAATGGGAGAACTGCATCGAGTATTGTGCACGGCCCTGGGTGAACGAACGCAGCTCATTCACGTAACCGAACATGTTCGCCAGCGGCACGAAGGCCTCGACGGATTGCGCGTTGCCGCGGGAGTCGGTGCCCTGGATCTGGCCACGACGGGAGTTGAGGTCACCGATCACGTCACCCAGGTAATCTTCCGGGGTGATGACCTCTACCTTCATGATCGGCTCAAGCAGCTTGATGCCGGCCCGCTCGGCCACTTCACGCATTGCACCGCGGCCGGCGATTTCGAACGCAACCGCGCTCGAGTCGACGTCGTGGTAGGCGCCGTCGACAAGACGGATGGTGAAGTCGATGATCGGGAAGCCCACGAGATGGCCGCTTTCGGCCTGTTCGCGGAAGCCCTTTTCGATAGCCGGGATATATTCGCGCGGGATGTTGCCGCCCTTGATCTCGTCCTCGAACACGAAGCCCTGCCCGCGCTCGCCGGGAGTGACCACAACCTTGACGCGGCCGAACTGGCCAGAGCCGCCCGACTGCTTCTTGTGGGTGTAGTCAACCTCGACCTCGCGGCCGAGATATTCACGGTAAGCCACCTGCGGCGCGCCGACATTGGCTTCCACCTTGAATTCACGCTTCATGCGATCGACCAGGATGTCGAGGTGCAGCTCGCCCATGCCCTTGATGATCGTCTGGCCGCTTTCGTGGTCAGTCGAAACACGGAAGGACGGGTCTTCCGCAGCCAGGCGGTTGAGGGCAACGCCCATCTTTTCCTGGTCAGCCTTGGTCTTGGGCTCCACCGACAGTTCGATAACCGGATCGGGGAATTCCATGCGCTCGAGGATGATCGGCTTGGAAGGATCGCACAGCGTATCGCCGGTGGTGGTTTCCTTCAGGCCCGCAATCGCGACGATGTCACCAGCGAATGCTTCATCGATGTCCTCGCGGTTGTTGGAGTGCATCAGCAGCATGCGGCCGATCTTTTCCTTCTTGTCCTTGACCGAGTTCAGGTAGGAACCCTTGGACAGCTTGCCCGAATAGATGCGGGTGAAGGTGAGCGAGCCCACGAAGGGGTCGTTCATGATCTTGAAGGCCAGCGCAGCGAAGGGCGCATCGTCAGAAGACGGACGGGTCTCTTCCTGGTCGCTTTCAGGCAGGACGCCCCTGATCGCGGGAACGTCCAGCGGCGACGGCATGTAGTCAACCACAGCGTCCAACAGCGGCTGCACGCCCTTGTTCTTGAATGCCGAACCGCACAGCACGGGCACGAATGCCTGCGCCATCGTGCCCTTGCGGATCAGGCGCTTCAGCGTTGCCGCATCGGGCTCTTCGCCTTCAAGATAGGCTTCCATCACGTCATCGTCCTGCTCGACGGCAGTCTCGATCAGCTTTTCGCGATATTCGGCAGCCTTGTCAGCAAGGTCAGCCGGGATGTCGACATAATTGAACGTCGCACCAAGACCATCGTCTTCCCAGACAATACCGCGATTATTCACGAGGTCGACAACGCCCTGCAGGTCGCTTTCCGCACCAATCGGCAAGTAAAGAACCAGCGGGTTCGCGCCAAGGCGTTCAACAATACTGTCAACGCAGTAGTAGAAGTCGGCACCGGTGCGGTCCAGTTTATTAACGAAGCACATCCGAGGGACTTTGTACTTGTCGGCCTGGCGCCATACGGTTTCGGACTGCGGTTCAACGCCGGCCACGCCGTCAAAGACAGCGACCGCGCCGTCAAGCACGCGCAGGGAGCGTTCGACTTCAATGGTGAAGTCCACGTGTCCGGGCGTGTCGATGATGTTGATGCGGTGCTTGGGGCCCTGGCCATCTTCGGCCGACCAGAAGGTGGTCGTGGCAGCCGAGGTGATGGTGATCCCGCGCTCCTGCTCCTGCTCCATCCAGTCCATCGTCGCAGCGCCATCGTGCACTTCGCCGATCTTGTAGGACTTGCCGGTGTAATACAGGATACGCTCGGTAGTCGTGGTCTTGCCGGCATCGATGTGGGCCATGATGCCGATATTGCGATAACGCTCCAGCGGATAGTCGCGGGCCATATTGCTTTCCTTAACGGTTCGGGACGGAAATCGGGTCGCGCCCCATTTAGTGACTTTTGTGACCACTTGAAGACCGGACCGGGGCCTATCCCCGAAATCCGGCCTTTCAAGCAGACGCCATTACCAGCGGTAGTGCGAGAAGGCGCGGTTCGCGTCCGCCATGCGGTGCGTGTCTTCGCGCTTCTTCACGGCATTGCCGCGGTTGTTGGCCGCATCCATCAGCTCACCCGACAGGCGGGCAGCCATGGTGGTTTCCGCACGGCCGCGAGCCGCACCGATCAGCCAGCGGATAGCCAGCGCCTGCGCACGCTCGGGGCGAACCTCGACCGGCACCTGGTAGGTCGCACCACCGACACGGCGGCTGCGCACTTCGACCTGCGGCTTGATGTTGTCCAGCGCGGTGTGGAACACCTCGACCGGGTTGGCCTTGGCCTTGGCTTCCACCGTATCCAGAGCGCCATAGACGATCTTTTCGGCAACCGCCTTCTTACCATCGAGCATGAGGTTGTTCATGAACTTCGACAGGACCTCATCACCAAACTTGGGATCAGGCAGGATTTCCCGCTTCTCGGGACGACGACGACGTGACATTTCTTCTAACTCCTTCGGAGTGCGCCCCGACATTCGTCGGGGCTTTGCGGCTCCGGCCCACTCCCCTCCCGGCCACCCGGAGATTACCTTGAAGGTAGCCGGGAGGGGGAGCGGTCCTGCGCCGCAGCGTTAAAACCTTACTTCGGACGCTTGGCGCCGTACTTCGAACGGGACTGCTTGCGGTCCTTCACGCCCTGCGTGTCGAGAACGCCGCGCAGCACGTGGTAGCGCACGCCGGGAAGGTCGCGCACACGGCCGCCGCGGATCAGCACAACGGAGTGCTCCTGCAGGTTGTGGCCTTCGCCCGGGATATAGGCGATGATCTCGCGCTGGTTGGTCAGGCGGATCTTGGCCACCTTGCGAAGGGCCGAGTTCGGCTTCTTCGGAGTGGTGGTATAGACGCGCGTGCAAACGCCGCGCTTCTGCGGGTTGGCCATCATGGCCGCGGACTTGCTCTTCTTGACGATCGGCTTACGCGGCTTGCGGACAAGCTGGTTGATAGTTGGCATTAAGTTCTCACTTCACCTGCGGGTCCGCGCCCTGCCCCACCATCCGCTTATGCTGAGCTTGTCGAAGCATCGCCCTTCACTTCGGGCAAACCTCGAAAAACAAAACGACCCTTCGACAAGCTCAGGGTGAGCGGAAAAGGGGACAAGCCGCTTTCCCAAGTTTGTGGCGCTTCGGGCATCAGATGGAATGTATCGGGATCGCCCCGCTTGCTGCGTTCCCGCTAAGGCGGGAACCTCGTGCCGCAAGCTCTTGCCCGCGGGAGACCCCCGCCTTCGCGGGGGAGCACAAGAGGCGAGCCTGAAACGCTCCACCTGGTGCCTCGGGCACCGGTTACTTTGACGGCTGCACCACCTGCCTGATTTCCCGCGAAGGCGGGAACCTCAATCAGCCTGGCACGACACCGGCAATGTTCAGCTCTATATATCGAAAAAGGGCCAAGCCCCCATCCGAGACCGCGCGCCTTTAGCGGGGGGATGGCGGGGGGTCAAGGGGGGTGCTTATGAGCGTTGCTCCAGATATTGACCTACACTTACCACGCCCTTGTCTGTCAATTCGACGAAATTGACGCGCCGGTCATATCCAGATGTCGAGCGCTTCACATAGCCACTCTGCTCAAGCTGGCTGATGTACCTTAGTGCGGTGGTCGATGGACAATCTGAAGCAATACACAAACTGGTTGTCGAAACCTTGGCACCTCCGGCAAACTGCATGAATAACTCCAGCAGCATGTCCCAAGCAGGCTCACCGAGTAGCTCTGGCGAAATATACTCCCGCCTCTTGCGACGCCCGTCATAGATAAGCTTTGCCTTCATAGCGAGATTGATCGCATTTCGCTCGATGCGCGACAGTGAGTTGTGCCAGCGGAAAATCGAGCGCGCTTGCGGCCCCTGCCAATCCTGATCAAGTGAATCGGCCAGATGAAGCAGGGTGTTTGCAAGGTTCCTTATGTCTTCAGGCTTCCAGCTTTCTGCCAAACCGGCAAGAAGGGCCTGACCATCCTTTTGAAGCATGTTGTCCATCAGGCATGCCTCTCTTGGGGGGAAAAAGGGATGCGCCAGTCTCGTGCCCGAATGCCCCTCGTACGGCGCAAAAAGTAAGCTAATGATCCAAAACCAAGGATAACGGTTTGCAATATAATCGGCCCCTGCGTCATGCCCCAAAATGCCCGGCTCATCCCAAACTGGATCACAAATGCCGAAAGATGGCCTGTCACTTCCACAAGCCAGAAGGCAGAAAAGAACAGAGGCCAGACCCGATTGGATTGGATGGCCAACAATAGAGTTAGGAGAAAGAACACAGACGTTAGCAACAAGTAAGCCAAATTCGGGCCAAAATAGTCGACCGGTTGGCCAAGCGCCGTCAACACAACCTTAATGAAATAGGCCAGCAGTAGGAGGGCCGCGCCAATGCGCTCAGGCCCCCCTCCCTGCCAGAGGCTCCAAAGGCAAATGCCGACAAGTGATAGTTGTAGGATTTCCATGATCGGCATAGCTGCGAAGCTCAGTCAGGCTGCCAACTGACCGGTGCGCATGGGACCGTTCTCGGGACAATCGTCCACCAAGCCTTTCTCACGCCCGATATCGAGCAGTCCGCCGTGCACCCGAGCGAGGTCATTTCCAGACGCCGTGATGGACTGCTGTGCCTTGATCAGGCGCATGATCTCAGCCTGTCCAATCCAGTTGCGTTGCTCGGCCTCCATTCGCGCGCGCAGCATTTCGGTAAGCAGCTGGGACTGGCGCAGGAGAGCTTCATCCAAGGCCGTTTCCGCATGCTTCAGTTCCTCGGTGATCCGCATGGTTGCGATCTGGGGGGTCATAGTCATTTGTTTGGTCTCCGTGTTTGTGAAAGCCCACTCTTGGGCACGGACCAAATCGGAGGACACTACATCATCAGGCGTGACAGTTGCTCAAACATCGCCAAGCCACCAATCCCGACCACAATGGTTGCCGCCGCAATTGCGAAGACGGCTCCCACGCGCATCAAGACGGCATTTTGTCCTTCGAAAATCGCCGGGACAAGGCGACCATTATCCGATGCAACTGGCGGTTCCACAGATGTGCTTGCCTGTGGTAAATCGACAATCAAATCAGAGCGATCACCCGGTCCACGGCTTTGATGCAACGGTAATGCCGAAGATTCGATATACGATTTATCATATATCGTTTTTCCATATATGCCTCGAAGGCGCTTGTACGCAGAAATCAGGTCGCTACGCCGTTCAACGTCGAGCTTTTCTCTCGCAAGTCGGATACGCTGGTCGACCGTGTGTGGAGAGATTCCGAGCTCCCGCGCTATCTCTTTCGAGGTCTTGTGTTCCAACAGCAGATCCAGAACTTCTCTCTGGCGTTCTGTCAAAATCTCCAGTCTACTCATCGAAGTGCCTTGTGGCTCTTCCGGCATCTTTGCCCCCTTACTGCGACCCGAACTTGGGTTTAGCCTGCGGTCCTTGTTATGTTGTTGACCCAGGTCATCGCGCTCTCATTTTCCCAAGAGTCCTACCAATTTGCCGCAGCCGATGTGCTTTTGACAAGGCACAGGCCCAGTTCGAGACAAATTTTTCACAACTAGCAAAGGAAATTTACATCAGTTTTTCAGGAGTATCTTTGATATCGTTCACTATTTCGCCAACCGGTGCAGGATTTTTCCTGCGCCCGATCCGGGGAAAATTTGGTCACGCAATTGCGACGGTGAGGTGCCGTTCACGTAATCCTACGTAGAACATCTGCAGACCGCCGATAATTGCGATAAAACCTCTTTCCTACAGCCCCTCCCCCATGCTCACCCGCTGGGCATGACCAACACCAGAGCCATCGCCCGGCAGGGCACTTCGTATATGACCACGCGATCCGGGGAGTTGCCCTCGCCCGATGAGCCGCTGCTCGCCTTCACACCCGTCCCGCACTCGCGGCCCAGGCGCAATTCGATCACGGCGGAGCGGCAGCGGGCCTTTATCGCGCATCTTGCGGCCACGGGGATTGTCACGCAGGCGGCGCTGCATATCGGCGCTTCCAAGGAGGCGCTGTACAAACTGCGCCAGTGGCCCGGGGCGGAAGAGTTCAATGCGGCGTGGGATGCTGCGGTGGATCGCGGGGTGGCGCGGCTGGAGGATTGCGCGCTGGCTCGCGCTATCGAGGGGGAGGAGCGGCTGGTGGTGTCAGCCGGAAAGCTGATCGGCACCGAGCGGCGGCACAATGAATCCCTCGTGATGTTCCTGCTGCGCCATCGCCGCGCGCATCGCTATGGCTCCGACATAAGGCCCGGACACCCGCTTTACGAGCGCATCCGCATCGAAGTGCTCGCCGATATCGCCGCGCGCGAGCCGAGCGATGAGGAGATACTCGAGGAACTGAACGCCAAGATCGACGCTTTCCGCCGCAATCTGGAGGCGCAGGGCGAACCGGGCGAATCACTATCAGGCGACAAGAATGTGCAAATCGGATCAGCTGGCTGACACCGTTCGACCGGCCGGTTGCCCTATCAGGCCGGATTATCCTGTCTTTTCAGGACCGGGTCCGGCAAGCTTTCCAACGGCATGGCTAACTGTTAAGAAAGGTTAACCGCGACCCGATACGCAGGGTCAATCGTTTTACGTTGGACTCTGCGGGATTGTTAACTCGCCGGAACCCGAAAACGCCATGCAAGACCACACTATCAGCCTCGAGGATGTCTTCGACACACTCACCGCAAAGCAGCGCGAGACGATTGAGCTGCTCGGCGAAGGCTGGACCAGCAAGGAGATGGCCCATGCGCTGGGAATCTCCGAATCCGCGGTGATCCAGCGGATCGAGACGCTGCGCGCCAAGACCGGCGGCATGTTGCGCAAGGACCTTGCCCGCGCCTGGCGTGACCATACCGCCCGGGAGGAGCCGCCTCTGGGAGACTGTAAGGACCTTACAGGTAAGATTTTTCAGGTGTCGCCTGACGCTGGCTGGCCGCAAGAAGCGCCCCAGGATCACTTCGACAACGAGCTCGAACTGGCCGACGCAATGCCCTTCGAGGCACCTGCGCCATGGGCCCGGAGCGAAGAACCCGAGGTGGTCCCGGAGATGCTCGACGGGCGTGATGCCGTGTTCAGGCGCTCCTTCCTCGCCATTGGCATGGCCGTGGGCATGCTGGTCGCAATGCTGGTGCTGCTGTCAGTGGCAAGCGAGGTGGGAGAACTGCTCTGACGTGTTGTCGCCCGACCTCCCGGTTTGGGTTTGCGCTGGCATTGAGCCTGCCGGCGCCGGAGAACATAGCATGTTGACTATCGAAGCAGCTGGCGCCCGTGTGGCGTCTGACCTGGAAGATGCCGAAAGGCTCACCAACGAGAGCCTCCGCGCCCTCGCCCGCCTGCAACTGAGCATGTTGAACGTGCGGCTCGATACCGAACTGCCGCAGTACCAGGGCCAGCTGGCCGTGGTGCGCCTGCAGGAAGCACAGAAGCAGATGGTCGATGCGATGAGCAACCTCACCAAGGTGCACAAGTCCATGCGCGAGGATTACCTCAAGATCACCGGCCTGCCGGATGCCCCGGGCCGCTGCCCGCGCGGACAGATCGCCCTGGCGGAGAAAACCGCTGCCTGACGCTTCGGGAAAGTGGCGCGTCTGATCGCCGTATGATGAGATGGGCGCGCTGCTTCTCGAATACCGAGCCTTTGTCCAGTACCTGCTGATATTCGCGCTGACGGCCTATGCCTTCCGGGGTGGCGATGGCCCCGAGAAATGGGCCGGCGCGACACTGTCGGCCATGGTCTTGCTGGACATCCTTTACCGAACGCTGGTCCCGGCGGGCAATGTCTACAACCGGATCGACTACGGCCTTCTCGCCATCGATCTTGCGGTGTTTGCCAGCCTCGGCCTTCTCGCCATCAGGGCGAACCGGATTTACCCGCTATGGATGTTTGCAGCACAGATCATATCCACCATGACGCATTTCAACCGGGAGTTGAGCGCGGACATGGAGCCGATCGCCTACTTCGTGCTGGCGAGAGCGCCGTCCTATATCCAGATCATCGCCCTCTTGTGTGGACTGGTGGCGCACCGGCGCAGGATCAGGCGCTTCGGCACGTACCGGTCCTGGCGCAATTCCTGAAGCCGATCCTGGGCCGCAAGGCAGAGCGAGAAGCGGCGCGGCTGATTACGAAGTTCGGGTGCATTGCCAATATCCTCGACACCACGCCCGCCGCCCTGCGCGAAGCGCTGGCCGACAGGCCGGAACTGGCCAATTCCCTGCTGGCAGCACGCGAACTCGCGCTCGCCGGATGGGCGGAGAGCATCAGGGGCAAACCCGTCGACACCAGCGATCCGCATCTGAAGAACTACCTCGTCGGGAAACTGCAGAGCCCGCGCGAGGAGCGCTTCCACGCCATCTTCATCGACCGGGACCAGCGCATCATCCATGATGAACGGATCTGCACCGGCGGTACCGACGGGCTCAAGTTTCGCACCCGCCATGTGATCCACAGGTCGCTGGAACTCAACGCCTACGGGCTGATCGTCGCTCACAACCATCCATCGGGCAAGGCCGCGCCAAGCCGCAAGGACTGGCAGGCAACAGACCACCTGCGCTCGATCGCCGCTGCCGTCGACGTCTCGCTGCTTGATCACTTCGTGGTCGCCAGCGGCGCTGTCTACAGCATGCGCCTGCAAAGTCTCATCTGACCCCCTTCATGAAAGACACCGACATGGCCAACCCAAAGACCAGAGAACTTCCCCAGCAATACGCATCACCGGCACTTGCCGAATATGGCACGCTGGAGCAGGTGCTCGCATCGAACGTATCGCTGGAAGTAAAGGCGGCCTGTATCGAACTGGCAATCAGGGCGCGTGATGCCAAGAAGAAGGGATGACGGCAAAGCCTGAACCCCTTGTACCCGGGGCCCTGCGCACATCCATCAGGGTGTGCGCAGGGTTAGGGCCGCTAACACAAAATATTACAGACCGAATCAACCTGCCCTCTGGCATCAGGCCGCAAACTCCCTTAACCTGCCGGACATAATCACATTGGGAAGGGAGCCCGATCTATGGCCCGCAACGGTCTTTTTACGAAAATTGCCTTCGCCGCAGGGGTTGCCTCCATGGCGCTTTCCTCCGGCATTGCCGCTGCGCAGGAGCGGCCGGACGATCTCTATGAACTGCCGCCGGTGCCAACCGATTACCAGCCTGACCGGCTGCCGTGGGGCGATCCCGATTTCACCGGCACCTGGCCGATCGAGCCGATCAACAACGGCCGCATCCTGTTCCAGCGCCCGGCCCACTATGGCAACCGGTTCTGGGTGAATGACGAGGAATTCGAGCGCCGTCTCGCCGCCGCCCGCCAGCAGGATGGCAACTTCACGCAGGCCAATGACAGCGGCATCGGCGCAAGCGGTACCACGGGCCTGGAAAACTGGTTTCTCACCCACAATTTCGGCAAGCGCACTTCGATGCTGGTTTCGCCTGTCGATGGCCAGCTGCCTGACCTGACGCCCGAAGCGATGGAACTGTTCAAGGCCGGTCGTTCGGGCTGGGTCCCGGGTCAGGCCTATGACTGGGTGGACGATTTCGACAGCTGGGACCGCTGCGTATCGCGCGGTTTCCCCGCCTCCATGTACCCGTTCCGCTACAACAACGGTATCCGCGTGTTCCAGTCTCCCGGATACATGACCATCGTGCTGGAAATGCTCGGCACCCGCGTGGTCAAGATCTATGACAGCAAGGAAGAAGCGCAATCCGCCAAGTGGGACGAAAGCGTCGAAGCCTGGATGGGCAATTCGCGCGGCTGGTGGGAAGGCAATACGCTGGTGATCGAGACGACCAATATCGTCTCCGGTGACTCCGCGACGGAAGATGTCTACGCCCGCTCGGCCTCGCCGCTCAACATGGCGACGCAGTTTACCGGCACGCTGGAGGTTCCCGCCTTCAACACCGTGCCGATGAGCACCGAGGCGATGACGGTGGAACGCCTGACCATGACCAGCGACGATGCCATCGTGCACGAGCTGACCTATTCCGACCCCGAGGTTTACACTGAACCGTGGACCACGCGCATCGAATGGACGCGCGATGATGACTACACCTTCTTCGAATATGCCTGCCACGAGGGCAATTACATGCCGCGGGACTACATCAGCGCATCACGCGCCCAGCAGGCGCGCATCGCCGCTGGCGAGGAAGAGGCGGTGACCGCCGAGAATGATGACCGTTCGCGCTTCGCCCAGCCGTTTGACCACGATCCCGGCACCGGCCCGCGCCCCGGCTTCGGCCCGCCCCCGCCCGCCGATGACGAGGAAGAAGCTGACGGCTAAGCGCCGCCTCGCAAGCTGACATACAAAGGGCCGCCTCCCCACCGGGACGCGGCCCTTTTCATTGGTCCCCAAGCTGCGATTATCAGCGCGCGCCGTCGATAATCTCCAGCTCGAAGGCACCGCCATCACCGATCGAGCTGGCGGTAATCCGCAAACGCTCAAGCCAGTCACCGTCCCCAGCAATCGGCGAGAGGTCAACGGTAAGACGTGAGTTCAGGCCTTCTCCGCCATCATCGTCGGACATGACGCTGGCATAACCGAGCGGTGTTTCGAAACCGACTTCGATGAAGCTGTCGATCGTGCTGGGGAAATAGGGATCATCCACTTCAGGCAAGCCCATGCTGATCGTCACCTCGCCGCGCCCGCCCCTGATGGCGGCAATCGCCGCTGGCGTGAGCTGATAGGTAATTTCCGATGGATCCATCGAGCCATTCTCGTATCCGCTGCCCAGGTGGCCGGACACGCGCTCTCCCAGATCAAGCACCTGCTTGGGGGACTGGATCGTCGGTGCCTTGGGTTCAGCCACGCGGATCGTGTAAGCGCCTGATGAACCCGAATAGGCCTGCGCTGCGATGGTGTAGCTACCGCTTTCTGGAAGCACGAGGCGGAGACGCGAATTCAGGCCCTCTCCGCCATCGTCATCGCTTGCAAGCTCTTCTCCGCGCGTGCCTTCGCCCTTGTAAAGCACCAGCAACGGATCGAGCTCGCCGCCATCTGCTGTGAGCGCGACCTGCAGCAACTCGCCCTCTTCGCCTTCGATACGGAACAGATCCACACCATCCGGCCCCAGCTCGCCGCTGGCGACTTCGCCATAGGCAATGGACCGCATGGGTTCAGGCTCGTCCGATCCCGGGCGCAATTGCAATTCGAAGGCACCGGAGCTCTCCTCGCCGGAGAAAAAGGCGAATGACGAGACAGTGATTTCGATCTCGCGCGCCTCGCTTGCGAAGACCTGTGCGCGCGAGGCGAGGCCCTCGCCGCCGTCATCGTCCTCTGCCAGCACTTCGCCCGTGGCCCGGTCCGTCACGGTGACGGTGGGATCAAGCTCGCTCATTGCGTCCGGGATGACGTCGATCACCAGCGAGGAAGACGGGGCCATGCGATAGTGGAACACAACCGGCTCATCGCGCACTTCGCCCTCGAAAATCAGCACATCGCTGCTTTCAGCATTGAGATCGCGCGCGCCTTGCGCCGATGCCGCAACCGGCGCGAGCAGGGCCGCAGCCCCCAAAAGGAGAGCGGTTTTGCTGAAACGCAGTGTCATGGAAAAGCCCCTTCGAATGATTGCACACAGGCACCACAAAAGGCCTAGCAGGTCAAAGATTAATCGGCGTTAGAGCGGCCATTCATCTTCGAGCAGGCCCCACAGCCATGTGTCGCACCAGCCGATATGCGTCCTCATCGCGTGGCGCAGATGCGCTTCGCGGGTGAAGCCCAGAGATTGCAGAAGGCGGTTGCTGGGCACGTTGCGCGGATCGACATCGGCGAAGATGCGGTGCACGCCTTCTGCGCGGAAAAGATGGGTGATGAGCGCGGAAACGCATTCCTTCGCCACGCCGCGCCGTTCGTTGCCCGGTACGATGATATAGCCGATCTCGCACACTTCCTTGCCGTGCGCAGAGGCGACAACGCGGCAGACCGGATCACCGCCCGCACGCGGCACAGCTATCCATGTCCGCCCGTCCCATTCGCGGTCGAACAGATAGCTGCGGAATTCGGCCGCATCGGTAAAGGGCGCACGGCTCCAGTAGCGCATGAGATCATCATTGCTCATCGCAGAATAGAGCGCGTTCTCGTCCCCGGCCTGCAACGGGCGCAACAGGAAACGATCGGTGGAGAGAACTGGCGTATCCGTCAATTCACTCGCCAACGAGATGCTCGACGAGTGCCTTGACCTTCTTCTGCCGCCACTGCGGGCGCGGGGCGACCAGCCAGTAGGCGCGGCGGCAATCCTCTTCCTCGGCCAGCTTGACGAGGCGACCGTCTTCCAGCGCCTCTGCCACCAGCGGCCAGGGCATGGTGGCACGACCGAGGCCCGCCAGCGCGGAGGACAGCGCCTGCCCCGCATTGCCGACCTGCAAGAGCACCTCCTCGCCCTCGGGCGCGGGGAACGCGGGCCAGCTGATCCAGCCGTCAGCCGATTGCGGAGCCGCCACGGTCACGCGGCAACCGGGGGCGAGCTGCGCGCCTTCCAGTTCGCCCGGCCCTTCGACAAGGCGCACCGCCACATCGAGATTGGCCTCGGTGAAATCGGCGTCCTCGTCCGCGATCAGCTGGTAGCGGACTTCGGGGTTGGCAGCGCGGAATGCAGCCAAGCGCGGGGCGAGCCATTGGGCGTAGAATTCGCGCGGCACGGCGATGGTGTAGATCGAGCTCGACTGGCCCGACTGCATCGCCTGCACGCTTTCCTCGAAACGCAGGAAGCCTTCGCGCAAGGGATCAAGGCCCGAAATCGCCTCATCCGTCAGTTCCAGCCCCTTTGACGTGCGGCGGAACAAGACCACGCCGAGCACATCTTCCAGCGCGCGGATCTGCTGGCCCACGGCGGCAGGCGTTACCGCCAGCTCGTCCGCAGCGCGGGTGAAGGACAGGTGCCGCGCGGCGGCATCGAATACGCGCAAGGCGTTCAGGGGCAGGTGCGTGCGCTTCATGGCTGGGCCGCGATGTAATGCGGCAACGCTGCCGGGGCAAGCGCGTCGCAAGAGCCGGGCCTTGAACAGACGGGGCTTGACCCATTGCAAATGAAACTACAGGACCCGTGCTTTCCCCGCGTATCGCACCGGAGCGCCTTGCATGATCCGCCTCTTCTTCGCTGTACTTCTTGCCACATTGGGCCTCGCCCTGCCTGCAAAGGCGCAGAGCATGCTGGATGGCACATTCGATGACAGCATTCCCACGCTGCAGCAGGTCGTCGGCCACGAGCCGGGCCAGCGGATCAGTTCACCCGAACAGGCGCTGACCTATTTCGAAGCGCTGGCCGAAGCTGCGCCGGACCGCTTCCGGCTGGTTGAATATGCCACCAGCTGGGAAGGCCGCCCGCTGGTCTATGCGGTAATTTCCAGCGCCGAAAACATGGCGCGGATCGACGATGTGCAGGCCGATCTGCAACAGCTGGGCAATGGCACGTCTCCTGCGCAACTGGCCAATGTGCTGCCGGTGACGTGGCTCGCCTATGGCGTGCACGGTGACGAGATTTCCTCCACCGACGCCGCGCTGGCGCTGGCCTACCACTTGCTGGCGAGCGAAGGCGATGCGCTGGTCGATGGCATCATGGATCGATCAGTGGTGGTAATCGACCCCAGCCAGAACCCCGATGGCCGCGCGCGCTTCGTGCATTCCTGGCGCCAGGTGTTGGGCATGGTGCCCTTCGCAGACCGCAATGTTGCGGGGCCGGACCAGCCTTGGCCGGGCGGTCGGTTCAACCACTACCTGTTCGATCTCAACCGCGACTGGTTCGCCCTTACCCAGCCCGAAACGCGCGGCAAGGTGGCTGCGGTGCAGGCGTGGCAGCCCGTGGTGCTGGTCGATGCGCATGAGATGGGCGGGGACGAGACCTATTTTTTCCCGCCTTCGGCTGACCCGTTCAACCCGCATATCACCACCGGCCAGCGGCAGAAGCAGGTGCTGCTGGGCCGCAATATCGCCAGCTGGATGGACCGTGCGGGCGAGCCCTATTTCACCCGCGAGGTGTTCGACGCGTTCTATCCCGGCTATGGCGACACCTGGCCCACGCTCAACGGCAGCATCGCCATGACGTTTGAACAGGCAAGCGCGCGCGGACTGGCGTGGGAGCGCAAGGATGGCACCTTGCTGACCTATGCCGACGGGGTGCGCAACCACTTCATCACCACCCTCGCCACCGCGCAGACCGTGGCGGACAATGCGGACCTGTTCCTGCAGGATTACGCAGAATACCGTCGCAGCGCGGCAGCAGGTGAAGCCGGGCGCGGCACCTATGTGATCGACCTTGCGCAGCGCACATGGAACGCCGAACAGCTCGCCCGCCGCCTTGCCTTCCAGGGTATCGCGGTGAGCCGCGTGAATGGCCCCGCCAATGCCTGCGGGCGCTCTTACCCGATGGGCTATCTCGCCATTTCGCGCAGCCAGCCTGCCGCGCGCCTTATCCGCAGCCTGCTGGATGAAAATGTGGATCTGCCTGCAGACTTCATCGCTGCACAGGAAGCGCGCCGGTCGGCTGACCTTCCGCATGAACTTTACGACACCACCGCATGGTCCGTGGGGCTGATGTCTGGCCTCGACGTGGAGCTGTGCGCTTCTGCCGCAACCGGCCGCGCGATCTCCGCCGAAGCGCCCATGCCAGACCGCGCTGACGAACCGGGCGCATTCGGCCTCGCCGTGCGCTGGACCGACAGCGGGCAGGTGCGCCTTGTCGCCGATGCCTTGCGGCAGGGCTTTGTCGGCCGTTCGACCGATACCGCCTTCACCGCAGGCGGGCGCGAGTTCCCGCGCGGAACGGTGGTTTTTTCGCGCGGTGACAACCCCGAAGGCCTCGATGCCCTCGCCGCCCATGCAAGAACACTCGGCGCGGAAACGGTGGCGCTGGAGACAGGCTGGGTCGATACGGGGCCGAACCTGGGCAGTGACAAGTTCGCCCGCCTGATGATGCCGCGTGTCGCCATGCTGTGGGACGATGGCATCTCGCCGCTCTCCGCAGGTTCTCTGCGCTTCACGCTCGAACAGCGGCTCGGCATTCCCGTCGCGCCGATCCGCACCGGCACGGTCGCAGCGGCAGACCTTGTCCGCTACCAGGTGCTGCTGGTGCCGGAGACCTATGGCGCGCTCGATTCCGCCGTGCGCGAAGCCATCTCCGGCTATGCGCAAGGCGGCGGCGTGGTGGTGGTGATGGGCGAGGCGCTGGCCGGTTTCTCGGAAGGTGACGACGCGCTCTTCGCCCTCGTTACCGAAACCGCGCTGGGCACCGAACCCGAAGGCGAGGAAGAGACGGCAACGCAAGTCGCGGGCGAAGCAATTGCTGACGAGGCCACCTACCGCGAGACCATCGCCAGCGGTGCCGGCCAGCCCGATACGCTGCCCGGCGCGCTGCTCAACACCGCGATTGACAGCACCGTGTTCCTCTCCGCCGGATATGACGATGCCGCGCCGGTGGTCTTCGCCAGCGGCAGCACGATCCACGCCCCTCTGGCCCGCAGCGAAGGCTCCAACGTGGTACGCTTCGCCGATGCCGACAGCATCCTTGCCAGCGGATATCTGTGGGACGAGAACCGCCGCCAGATGGCCTTCAAGCCATTCATGGTGTCGCAAACCGCCGGATCAGGCATGGCCATCGGCTTCACCCACGATCCCAGCGTGCGCGGTTACCTCGACGGGCTGGACCTGCTGCTGGCGAACGCCGTGCTGGTGGCGCCTGCGAGGGTTCGATAATTTGTTTGCTTTCCGCACGCCCATCCGGGCGCGCGGTCCTCGGGGCTGATCCCTCCCCCCGGATCAAGTCCGGGGTTCGGGGCCCCTGCGGGCGGCCGGTCGGCCTTGCGGTTGCTGCGCAACCGTTGTCAGCGATGACAGATTGGCTTGGAATGGATGTGGCGCGGAACGCGACACCAGCGCGTGGAAGCGAAGCCGAAGGCGCAGCTGTCCAAAGGACACCTGCACGCGCGCCGCCCGGTAGGGCGAAAGCCAAGCAGGCCGGATGGCTCGCGCCCAGCGCTTGAGGGGCTCAAAAAAGAAAACTAATCAGAAGGCGCAGCGAGCGGGAAGTAGGGGATCGCCACCTCGAACAGCTGACCGTCCTGCATGGAGAAGGTGTAATGCCCCTCCATCGCGCCCCTCGACGTCGAGAGTTCGCAGCCTGACACATAGTCATGCGTCTGCCCGGGCTTGAGCACCGGACATTCACCGACAACGCCCTCGCCATCGACGATATTCACCATCCCGCGGGAATCGGTGATGCGCCAGTGCCGGGTGCGCAGCTGGACGATATCGTCACGACCGTTCTCAAGGCGGATGTGATAGACCCAGAACCAGCGACCGGCCTCCACGCGGGACTGTTCCGGCATGAAGTTGACCGATACGCGAACCGTCACGCCAGCCGTAATGGCGACATGCTGGAACAGCGCGTTCATGGCATCCTGGATCATCATCGATTCGGGAGCGTAACGGGTTTCCGCCACGCGACAAGGGGTATGCGGTCAAATACCGGCCTTGTCGAAAGCCTGCCCGAGGTCCTCGATCAGATCCGCCGGGTCTTCCAGCCCGATGTTGATGCGGATCATGCCTTCTTCCACGCCCATCTCGGCACGGCCTTCCGCGCCCATGTTGTTGTGCGTGGTGCTGGCCGGATGGCAGGCGAGCGACTTGGCATCGCCGATATTGTTCGAGATATCGACCAGTTCCAGCGCATCGAGCACGGCAAAAGCCTTGGCCCGCCCGCCGGGAACCACGAAGCTGAAGATCGGCCCGCAAGCGTCCATTTGCTTCATCGCAAGATTGTGCTGGTCGAAACTCGGCAGACCGGGATGGAGCACTTTCTCCACGCGCTCTGCCACGAACTTGCCCACTTCGAGCGCGTTCTCGCTCTGCTTGAAAGCGCGCAAGGAAAGCGTTTCGAGCCCCTTCATCACCACCCATGCGTTGAAGGGCGAGCATACCGGCCCGGTGTTGCGCTGGAAGGGCGAGAGATATTCCTCCACCCACTGCTCTGACCCGCAGATCGCGCCGCACAGCACGCGGCCCTGCCCGTCCATCAGCTTGGTGGCGGAATAGGCGACCACGTCCGCGCCATATTCCATCGGTCGCTGCAGCGCCGAGGTGGCGAAGGCGTTGTCGACAATCGTGGTGATGCCCTTCGACTTTGCAAGACCGCAGACGAATTCCAGATCGACCACGTCGAGCGAGGGGTTCGCAGGCGTTTCGAAGAAAAACGCCTTGGTGTTTTCCTGCACCGCAGCTTCCCACGCGGCATTGTCGCGCCCGTCCACGATGGTGTGGGTGATGCCGAAGCGATTGAGCACATTGGCAAGGATCCAGCGGCACGAACCAAAGGCTGCGCGCCCTGCCACCACGTGGTCACCGGCAGAAAGCATGCACAAGAGCGCACTCGTCATCGCCGCCATGCCAGAAGCCTGCACCTTGCACGCTTCTGCACCTTCCATCGCCGCGATCCGCTCCTCCAGCATCGCCACGGTGGGGTTCTGGAAGCGCGAATACTGCATGCCCTTCGCCTCCCCGGCGAAGCGGTCTGCCACTTCCTGCGCGCTGTCATAGGTGTAGCCGCTGGTGAGGAACAACGCCTCGCTCGTCTCTCCAAACTGGCTGCGGTCAGTGCCCGCGCGCACGGCCTGCGTGGCGGGGCGCCATTTGCGGGTGATGGAACGGTCTTGTCCGGTGTTCTTCTTCATGAAACGCCGCATAGGCGGGCGCGTGGCTGCGGGCAAGCGCGCTCGGCAGCTTGCCAGCATCCGAGAGCCTGCCTAAGCCGGAAGGGCATGCACGAAGCCCCATACCAACCGACAGACCCGATCCGCTGGCACATCGCCATTGCCGCAATCTTCGCGGTGCTGTGCGCCATCCGGCTGGCGATCCCCTCTGCGCTGTTCTTTGACGAGGTGCATTACCTGCCTGCCGTGCGCACGCTGATCGAGCTTTCGACCGCGCAGAACATCGAACATCCGCCGCTGGGCAAGCAGTTGATCGCAGCAGGCGTGCTGGTGTTTGGCGACAATGCCATTGGCTGGCGCGTTCCGTCGATGGTGTTCGGCGTGCTTACGGTTTTTGCAGGAATGCGCGCGCTGTGGTTTGTCTCGCGCAGCCGGGGCACGAGCACGTTGGCAGGCTTGCTGCTGATTACCGGCTTTTCCGTGCTGGTGCAGGCGCGGATCGCCATGCTCGATATCTTCATGGCGGGCTTCATGATGCTGGCTCTGTGGATGTGCGCGGTGGCGGTGCGCAGGCCGGAACAGGCGCGCAAACCGCTGATTATGGCCGGTATCGCGCTGGGCGCGAGCATGGCAGCCAAGTGGAACGCCATTCCCCTTGCCATGCTGCCGGGGCTGGCTTTCCTGATAGCGCGGACATGGCAAGCCAGATGGCATTTCCTCACCACCAATCGTGGCTGGCCCATCGGCGGGATGACCTTGTGGGAAGCGGGTCTGTGGCTGGGCGTGCTGCCGCTCGCCACCTATGCGCTCAGCTACTGGCCGTTCCTGTTCTATGCGCAGGTGCCGCCCAATGTGACCGGGCTGGTGAGCCTGCACAGCTACATGCTCGACCTGCAGCAGCAGACGCTGAAGCCGCATCCATACCAGAGCCGGTGGTGGGAATGGCTGCTGAACCTGCGCGGCATCTGGTATCTCTACGAGCAGGCAGACGGGGCGCAGCGCGGCGTGCTGCTGATCGGCAACCCGCTGTCGTCGCTTGCCGCCCTGCCCGCGCTTGTGTGGTGCGCCTGGCAAGGCTTGACCGAGAAACGCCGCGATTGTGCGGCGGTGGCGATCCTGTTCGCCGTCAGCCTAGGCATGTGGATCTTCGCCCCCAAGCCGGTGCAGTTCTATTACCATTACCTGCTGCCAAACTGCTTCGCGCTTGCCGCGCTGGCGCTGGCCTGCGGTGACATGTGGCGATCAGGCGAAGGATTGTTGTGGCACAGCAAAAGGCGGCTGCTCACCCTCGGCATAGTGGGGGGAACAGCCGCCTTGTTTGTATGGTTCTACCCTATCCTCACCGCCGCCCGGCTGGCCGGGGAAATGTCCTTCCTCGACTATGCCTGGATCAGCGGTTGGCAATAGGCCAGGTCAGTATCAGGCGATGGCCTTGCCGCCACCGCGCGGGCCGGCCAGCAACCAGACGATGAAGCCGATCACCGGCAGGATGATGATGCCCAGCGTCCACAGCGCCTTGGCACCAAGGCTGCTGCCGCTCGTCAGCACGTTATAGATCGCGTAAATGTCCAGGATGAGGACGAGAAGTCCAAGAATTTCCATGACTTGCTCCTGTTGCCATAGAACGCCGCCTGGCGCCCTTCTTGGACCTAGGAACGGGTGGAGATTGCGGGTGGTTCCGATGAATATTTCGGAACCAGATGGCCCGGAATGCGTAATCGGTGCCCTTCGCGCCTAGCGGAAGCGACCCCAGACGAACTTGCTCGACAGGGCGTAGTTCCACACCGATGCCAGCACCACGCCCGCCAGCGCGGCGATCCACCAGCGGAACCCATTGGCCTGCAGCATCGATGATGCGGCGACATTGGCAAAAGCGCCCACCGCGCAGGCCGCGCAGAACTTGACCCAGCCAAAGAACATGTCGCTCGCGCCCGAAAGCTTGTTGTCGCGATAGGTGAACAGGTTGTTGAGCCAGAAATTGAAGGTCATTGCAGACATGGTGGCAATCGCCGTGCCCACCGGGAAGCTGGTGAGGCCGGTGCGGAACATCAGCGCCAGCACCGCCATGTGCACGAATACGCCCAAGCCCCCGACCGTGCCGAACAGCGCAAAGCGCGTGGGGATGATCCTGCCGAGGTAGCGTTCGTACAGACCGGCAAGGAAATCCAGCACCACGCCATGATCGAGCTTGCTTTCGCCTTCGAGGCGTTCTGCGAATTTCAGGGGGAATTCCTTCACGGTGAGCTGCGGTTTTGCGGTGGCGAGGATATCCAGCATGATCTTGAAGCCGATGCCCGACAGGTCTGCCGCCTGCTTGCGGAGCTGTTCGCTGCGCAGCAGGAAATAGCCGCTCATCGCGTCGGACAGCTCGGTGCCGGTCAGCTTGCGGGCGAGCATATTGGCGATACGCGAACCCTTTTCGCGGCCCTTGCTGGAAAGGCCATCGGCATTGCCGCCTTCGGCAAAGCGGCTGGCATAGGCAAGGTCTGCTTCGCCCGACTTCACTGCCTGCAGCATGTCCAGAAGGAGCGCGGGATCGTGCTGGTGGTCTGCATCCATCACCGCGACATAGGGTGCGGAGGTGGCGCACATCCCCTCGATCGCGGCGCTGGCGAGGCCTCGCCTGCCGATACGCTGGATCACGCGGATACGGGCATCGGTGCGAGCGAAACGGCGCGCTTCCTCGGCCGTGCCATCATGCGAATTGTCATCAACGAAGACTGCCTCCCAGCCCGTGGGGCCAAGCGCGTCCTCCAGCCGCTTCACCATGGGGGCGATATTGCCCTTCTCGTTCAGCGTGGGCAGCACCACGGCCAGCTCCAGCTCTGCCGGAGCAGATGCAGGCGCGATGGCGTTTGCGGGGCTGAAATCGGCGGGCGTCATATCCATTGCCTAGCGCAGTAGAGCGCAATGTTAACCATAAGGTTTACGCGCAACCCTCCCACACCGGGGGAGGATTGAGCGTTACAGCCGAGCCAATACCGCGTCGCCCACTTCGCTGGTGCCTGCGCCGCCGCCAAGGTCTGCGCCCTTGATGCCGGCTTCCAGCGCCTTGGCCACCGCCGCTTCCACGCGTGCCGCTTCGGTTTCGAGGCCAAGCGAGTGGCGCAGCAGCATGGCGAGCGACAGGATCATCGCCATCGGGTTGGCCTTGCCCTGCCCGGCGATATCGGGCGCTGAGCCATGGATCGGTTCGTACAGGCCCTTGGTGCCATATTCGGTCTGATCCTCGCCCAGCGAAGCGCTGGCGAGCAGGCCGATCGAGCCGACGCACATGCTCGCCTGGTCGGACAATATGTCGCCGAAGAGGTTGCCGGTCACCACCACGTCAAACTGGCCGGGGTTGCGCACCAGCTGCATCGCGGCATTGTCGACATACATGTGGCTCAATTCGACATCGGGATAATCGGCTGCGGTTTCCACCACCACATCGCGCCACAGCTGGCTGGTTTCCAGCACATTGGCCTTGTCCACACTGCACAGCTTCTTGCCCCGGCCCTGCGCGGCGCGGAAGGCGACATGGGCGATGCGGCGCACCTCGTCCTCGGCATAGGACATGAGGTCGAAGCCCTGCCGGCGACCATCATCCAGCTCACGAATGGCTTTTTCGCCGAAATAGACATCGCCATTCAGTTCGCGGACAATGAGAAGGTCGATTTCGCGGGCCACTTCGGGGCGCAAGGCTGACAGGTCCTCGAGGCCGGGGAACATGGTCGCCGGGCGCAGGTTCGCGAACAACGTCAGCGCCTGCCGCAGGCCGAGGATCGCCTGTTCGGGGCGCAAGTGCCGCTCAAGGTTGTCGCAATCGGGATCGCCCACCGCACCGAACAGCACCGCGTCCGAAGCCTTGCACAGTTCGAGCGTTTCGGGCGGCAGCGGGTGGCCATGCTTCTTGTAGGCAGCGCCGCCCACATCCGCGTGTGCGACCTCGATTTCCAGCCCCAGCGCATCGAGCACCTTGAGCGCTTCTGCCATGATTTCCGGGCCGATGCCGTCACCGGCCAGACATGCGATTTTCATTGTTCAATACGTCCCAATAATCTTCGCGAGCAATTCGCGTAACCTTGCGCGCGCCGCCATAACGTCTCCGCGCCGGTCGGCAAGCAGGTAGTGGTCAAGCGGACCTGCCAGAGCGTCCATCTGGCGCAGCAGGTCCGGCAGTTCGCCCTCGGGACGCGCACCCTCCCCGCCATAGCCGAGTTCGCGCAGCAGCAGCGTCTCATAGGCGATCAGCGCCCCAACCCAGCCGCGCGCGGAAGGCGCATGGCATATTGCATCGAGCAAAGCGCCGAGCGCCGAATGGAGCGAGGGATAGGGCTGGCGTTCAGGCAGCGCGGTGGCCGTCAGCGCGGCAACCCATCCGATGGCAGCGGCAGGCAGCGGCTCTGTCAGGAAAGGTCCACGGCTTTCGAGCAGTTCCGGCCTTCCGAAGGGCAGCTGGCTTTCCGAGCGCGCCGATATCTGCACATCGACGAGGTTGCCCGGGATCATCACCGGCCTGAGCTGCCGCCCCCGCCCGCCCGCGACATAGGCGGCTATCACGCCATATTCCTCGGTAAGGAAACGAGCCACCACAGCCGTTTCGCCGTGCTGGCGGACGGCAATCACGATGGCGGGGGCGCGGATCTGCATGGCTTGTCACGCTCTGGCGCGTGGCGGCACAAGGCGCAAGTGTGGCGCGATTGTCTCTCCCCCCGTTCTAAGGTAGCCTGCCGCGCAAGAAGAGCCACTTGGGAGAGTGAGAATGAAATCGATCGTGATCGGCGCAGCGGCCATCATGGCAACGATCAGCGTGTTGCCCGCGCAAGCGCAGGAAGCAGCAGGCCTGTCTGAAAGGCAGGTCGAGCTCTATGCCGAAATGCTGGCGATGGGCCTTGCCTGCAAGGAAATGTCAGGCATCCGCATTCGCGAAGAAGCGATGCATGAATGGCTGACGGAAGAGCTGGCGAGTGGCCCGGAAAGCGATGTCGATCGGGTGCTGGAACTGCGCGACAGCAAGCTTACCGACATGCAGGCAAGGACAGCTGAAGTGAACGCCATTCCCCACGGGAACCGGCGCGACGATGCGATCAATGAGCACTATGCAAGTTCGCTGCAACGCTGCCTGCGCATGAGCAATCACTCGCTGGCCGGGGATTTCTTCACGCGGCTGTAAAGCCTCGCCCCCAAGCGCAGGCTTACTTGCCCAGCTTCGCCTCAAGCTCTGCAAGGCGGGCTTCGAGCGCGTCCACCTTCTCGCGGGCATTGGCGGCCATGGTCTTTACCGCATCGAATTCCTCGCGGCTGACAAAGTCGAGGCCGCCCATGGCTTCCTTCATCCGCTCTCGCGCATTGTCCCGCGCTTCACGGGTCATGCCGGCCAGCGTGCCGGCGGCGGAATTGGCGACTTTCACGAAGTCGGCGATGATCGGGTTTTCGCTCTGCATGGCTGGTATCTGGTCCTTCCTGCGCGAATTTACAACTCAATCCGCTGCACGGCATTGTTGGCGTTGATTTCGCTCGCATCGGGATTGAGTTCAAGGAACTGCCAGTTGAGCACGGTCGCGAACAGGATCCACGCCAGATAAGGCAGCAGCAGCCACGCAGCAGCGCGGCGCACCTTCCAGAACAGCCAGACCGTGGCGACTACCGCCACATCCAGTGCAATGATGATCGCCAGCGCCAGCGATATGTCATGCTGGGCAAAGAACACCGGCGACCACGCCAGGTTGAGGATGAACTGCAGCACGAAGGCGACCACGGCAAAGGGCCGCCAGCGCGCGCCCCAGGCGGCGCAGACCATCGCCAGCGCCACGCCCATCATCACGTAGAGGATCGTCCATACGATGCCGAAGGCAGCAGGCGGCGGATAGATGCCCGGCTTTTCCAGCGCAGCGAACCACGGATTGTCCGCTCCGCTGCCCGCCATCTGGCCGGATACAAAGCCGAGCAACACCACGACTGGCACGATAAACAGGGACCAGCGCAGCAGGCTGGCGCGCAATTGCGCGGGGCTGGCGAGGCGGTTCATCTATGCTCCTGCATCACTGGCGGCGCGGACTGGCAGTCCACAGGCCGCGAGAGAATCACTTTACAAACCGGATACTGACGAGGCGTTCCAGAACACGCAAGACGGGCGCAAGGCCTATCCCGTTCAATCCGCGCCCCTTTGCGCCGAAATGCGAGCCTTCGGCTTGACATGCACTATAAATGGTGCAATTTTCGAATTCCTACCGAAGGAGAACGGGCAATGCAGACCAAACGGATACGAAGGAGTGCAGCAAGATGCACGACGGCCATCAGGGCGGGGGCAGCCGCGCCAGTTTAACGTATTTCTATGATTTCGTTGAGTTAATTAAGAGAGACTACCCTCCAACGTCGCTATTCGCGATTGCAGAGGAGATCGCATTTGCACGGGAAGTCGGTCCCGCACTTGCCGGATTGAAACGAACAAACGGCATTTTCGAGATGACTGTCCCGATCGGATATGGCCACTTCGCCATTATCGAGCTGGAATTCGACGCTAAAGCGCGGCTCCAGCCGGTCATGGGAGGCATATCCAAGGATTGACAGGATAGATGACGAGAAAGACAACCAACCAGCAAGGTGCAAGCGGAAAGCACTTTGACGACTTTGACGATTTCCTGCGAGATGAGGGGATCGAAGAGGATGTCAAAGCGCGAGTAGAGAAGCGCGTAATCGCCTTGCAGTTGGAAGATCGTCGCAAGGAAATTGGCCTCTCTAAAGCCGAACTCGCCCGTCGGGTTGGCACCAGCCGAACGCAGATTGACCGTATCCTCGATCCACACAGCCAGAATGTGACCATCGAAACCCTTCGTCGCGTCGCAGCGGAGATGGGTAAACGATTGCGCTTGAGTCTCGCAGATTAACTGCGCTCCGCAGACACCAGAAATTCCACATTCCCCTCTGTGCCCTTGATCGGGCTGGTGGTGATGCCCTGAATGGTCCAGCCGTCACCTTCCAGCCATGCGCGCACCTCGTCGCACACCCGCTGGTGCAGCGCCTCGTCGCGGATGATGCCGCCCTTGCCCACCTCGTGCCGTTCGACTTCGAATTGCGGCTTGATCAACGCCACCAGCCGACATTGCGGCGCAGCGAGTTTCAGCGGGATTTCCAAGACCTTGCGCAGCGATATGAAGGACGCGTCGCAAACAACCCAGTTGCAAGGCCGGTCTATCTGCGCAGCAGTGAGTTCGCGGGCATTGGTCTGTTCCAGCACGGTGATGCGCGGATCGTTCCGCAGCTTCCAGTCGAGCTGGTTGGTGCCGACATCCACCGCGAAGACATGCTCTGCCCCGTGATGCAGCAGCACCTGCGTAAAGCCGCCGGTTGAGGAGCCGATATCCATCGCCACCGCGCCTGTGGGATCGAGGCCGAAGTGCCTTATCGCCCCGTCCAGCTTCACCCCGCCGCGCCCGACCCAGGGATGATCGCGTCCTTTGAGTTCGATTGCGGCATGCACGGGCACCTTCTGGCCCGCTTTTTCGACCCGCTGCCCCTTCACGAAGACCAGGCCCGCCATCACCAGCGCCTGCGCCCGCGCGCGGCTTTCCGCCTCGCCGCGCTCGACGAGCAGCTGGTCAATCCTCTGCCGCGCTGGCTTGGTTTCACTCATGCAGCGCGAATAGGAAACCGGGAGCCTTCAGGCCAGAGCCAAGTTGTCATAAACATGCTGCAAATGGCCCGTTCCGAATCGAATTTCTGTCACAAGGACTGGACAACAATGCAATTGCGCACATTTCTCTCGCTTTCCTGCGCCGCCGCCATGCTTGCAGCCTGCAACAGTTCGGACGAGCCCGCAGCCGAAGAAGTCGCGGCAGCCCCCACCCCGCAGCTGACTTCCACCCCCACACCCACCGTGGCCGATGACGGTTCGCCGCTTACGCCGGGACAGTGGAACGTCAACGAAAGCGCCAGCGGCGCCAGCGCCAGCTTCGGCGTGGCAGGCGAAGACGCCAAGCTGGTGATCAGCTGCGATCGTGAGAGCAATACGCTGGCCATGGTGCTGGCGGGCGAGGCAGACGGCTTGCAAAGCTATGTGCTGGAAGCAGGCGGCACCGCAGCGCGGCTGGACATGATGCCTGATGGCGACCTCAACCTGCCCTCGCTCTCCGCCGAGATCGCGCCCGATGCGCCGGTCTTCGGCGGTTTCGTGCAGCCGGGCGGCGTGATCGAGATCACCAGCCCGCAGGGCGCGACGATGCGCGTGCCGACATCGACCGCAATCCGCCGCGTGTTCGAGGCTTGCGCATGATGGCGCGGGTGGCGGCGATCGCCCTTGCCGGTGCGCTGGGTCTTTCCGGCCTGGCGCTTGCTGCCACCTTGCATCAGCAAGACGGCGACGGGCTGACGGTCGTCACCTCAACCGAATCTCCGTCGCCAGCTGACCTTACCGCCATCGCGGATGACAGCTGGATGGATATTCCCATCACCGCTGGCAACTGGTTCTACGAAGCCGAATCCTCAGAAACGCTGGCGATATTCGGGGCGAGCGCGTTCGAGCCGCTGGTGATGCTGCGCTGCGATCTGGAGTCACGCCAGGTCGGGCTTGCGGTTGCGAGCGATACAGCCGAACCCACCCGGCTTGTGATCCGCACCGAAACCCAGGATCTGGCTGTACTGGCGCAGCCCCTCGAACGCAGGCAGCCTCTGCTGGTCACCGAATTCGCGGCCTTCAACGATATCCTCGATGCCATCGCCTTTTCGCGCGGACGGTTTGCTGTGGAGATAGAGGGAGAGGAAACCCTCGCGATTCCTGCCTGGCCGGAGATCACGCGGGTAATAGAGGATTGTAGGTGATTTTGGTTTAGTCCCTCAAGCGCCGGGCGCAGGCCATCCGGCCTGCTTGGCTTCCGGCCTACCGGCCGACGCGCGGTCGCGCGCTGGCGTCGCGTTCCGCGCCGCAATCAAGGCAAGCCAGACTTGATGAGCTGGCAACGGGCGCGACTGCGACCGCAAGGGCGACTGCCCGCCCGGACCGGCCCCGTAGCGAAGCGAAGGGAACAGCCGGGAGGATGCGCGCCCGGATGGGCGTGCGGACCAAACAAAAATGGGCTCCCGTAGAGGAGCCCAACCCGAAGCTCTCATTCTGACTGTGAAAAACATAATTTCAAGTCTTGTGTTGCGGCGCACACCGATTCACAAATGCACCCAAGGCCAGCGGTACTCGCGGTCTTCGCCAGCCGGAAAAAGCGGCACTGGTGTTGGCTTCAAAAGCGCGAAAGGAGGTGATCCGATGTCTCATGGTTCAGCAAGGGGGTCGGTAAGTTTCCGCACGGAGCACTATCGGGTTTAAACACCCGGTAGAGGCAGACCGTGGGCGGCACTTCCGGCCGCTGACCATGCGAAAGGCGATCCTGTTACGGGCAGGGTCGCCTTTCTCATTTCTGGCTTTGCCTTTCCGGCGTCACTGCTCGCCCCTTCCCCTCCTGCGGCAAGCTCGCTAGCAGGTGGTTTCGAGAATTACTGCTTTTCCGATAGTTTCAAATTTACATTTGACATTGAAATTATATATCGCGCCAGCAACCGAGTTCTGAAGGATTATCATAATGGCGAGTCTCGCCGATTCCCCTGCCCTTGAAATCACCCGCAAGCCCCACCCCTCGCCCGTCGCGGCAGATGTGCGCGAGGCAGTGATTGCCGACCCCGGTTTCGGCAAGGTTTTTACCGATCACATGGTCGTGGTGGACTGGAGTGAAGACAAGGGCTGGCACAACGCCGTGCTTGGGCCCCGTGAGCCGATCGCCCTCGATCCGGCTGCGGCGGTGCTGCATTACGCGCAGGAAATCTTCGAAGGGATGAAGGCCTATCGCATGGCCGACGGGTCGATGAGCCTGTTCCGCGCAGACCAGAACGCTGCGCGCTTCAACGCTTCTGCCCGCCGGCTTGCCATGCCCGAAATTCCCGAGGCGCTGTTCACTGACGCTGTGCGCCAGCTGGTAGAGATGGATGCGGACTGGTTCCCGCCGGTCGCGGGCGGCTCGCTCTATATCCGCCCCTTCATGTTCGCCACCGAACCTTTCCTCGGCGTGCGTCCGGCCAAGCAGTACAAGTTCGTGGTGATCCTTTCGCCAGCGGGCAATTACTTCAAATCGGGCGCACCGGCGGTGTCTGTCTGGGTATCCGAATATACCCGCGCGGCGCGTGGGGGCACGGGTGCTGCCAAATGCGGTGGCAATTATGCGGCCAGCCTCGTTCCCACCGGCGTTGCCTTCGACAACGGGCACGACCAGGTCGTCTTCCTCGATGCGGAGGAGCACAAGTGGATAGAGGAACTGGGCGGCATGAACCTGTTCTTCGTGTTCGACGACGGCACGCTGCTCACCCCGCCGCTTTCGGGCACGATCCTGCCCGGCATCACGCGCGACAGCCTGCTCACCCTCGCCCGCGCCGAAGGCCTCGAAGTGCGCGAGGAGAAATACAGTATCGACCAGTGGGAGGCTGACGCAAAGTCCGGCCGCCTTGTCGAATGCTTCGCCTGCGGCACGGCTGCGGTCGTCACGCCGGTCGGCCACGTCGCCGGCAAGGATGTGGGTTTCACCATCGGCACCGGCGGCCCCGGCCAGCTCACCAGCAGCCTGCGCGACAAGCTCGTCGCTATCCAGCGCGGCACGGCCGAAGATACCCACGGCTGGGTCACGAAGCTCGCCTGATGCTCAAGCTGTTTAGATCCATTGCCCTTGTCGAGGGCGTCACCACCATTGCCCTGTTCCTAGTGGCAATGCCGCTCAAATACTGGATGGACAATCCTGCGCTGGTGCCGCCTGTGGGCATGGCGCACGGCGTCGCATGGCTCGCCTATCTCGCCGCGATGGTGGTGTGCCTGCCGGGCAAGGGGTTCACGCTGTGGGAAGTGGTGCGCACCTTCATCGCTGCGCTGTTTCCCTTCGGCACCTTCCTGAATGATGGGCTGATCAAGCGCAAGCAGGCCGCGCGGGAGATGGCAACGGCCTGACTTGGCGCGCATCACCCCGCCTGACCTGCCATCAGCATGGCTGCATAGAGATAACAACCAGCGGTCGCGATGCAGGCAAACATCCGCAAGCTGTTGAAGCGCGTCCAGCGCGAAACGTAGTGCTGCCAGTATTCATGCGATGAACGCTCCTCCGGCGGCAATGCGGCCAGGTGGTTGTTCATCGGCACATTGCCCAGCATGGTCACGCCAAAGGCCCCCGGCACGTAGATTGCCGCTGCCAGCACCAGTGCCACTGCCACCGATCCGTCCAGGCTTGCCACTGCATAAAGCGCAAGGGCCAGGGTAGCAGGCACCAGAACCATGAAGCTCGCCAGGAACCAGCTGCGCATCACGGTGATGTTGATCCGCTGCATGGAAGCCAGCCCGCCATCGGAAGGCGTCGTGGCAAGTGCGCGCATCACGAAATCCGAGAATGACTGGAACACCCCGGCGAGCAGCGCCGAGATGAGGGCGAGCGAGAGGCAGGCGAGTATGAGGAATTGTGCGGACATGATCGTCCTCCTTCTTGCTTGATCGACTGTTCGGTTTTCGGGAAGGTCAGGCTGCAGCCTTTCGGCCCATCTGTTCGGCACGGCCCAGCCAGTTGGCGATGCGGTCCTCATCCGCCAGCTTGACCGATCCGAACTGCACGACCTTGCCGATGGCAAAGCCGCAAAAGCCAAGCACGCCGTTCTTCAGCACGCGGCGACCCGGCTTGAAGTAGAGCAGCGTGTCCAGCCACGGCGGCGTGTCGGAAGTGATGATGCCATCAGCGCTTCGACCGGCGAGCAGCTTGTCCCACTTCACACCGCGTGCGCGATATTTGTAGCCAAAGCCCGAGGTCAGGGCGCGATCGAGCACCGCCTTGGCGCGGGCCGGCATGGCCGCCCACCAGTAGGGGTGCACCACCAGCAGGTGATCACACCATTCGACGTTGCGCTGCCATTCCTGGAGGTCTGCTTCCAGCGGAGCATCCTCACGCGCGTCCGCTGCGAACTGCATGGCGGAAAGGTCCATGCGGCGCACCTGCGCCCCGGCAGAGCGGGCGCCTGCGATGTAGCGTTCAGCCAGTGCTGCACACAGCGACGTGTCACGCGGATGGGCGACCCAGACGAAAACCTTCTTCTGCTGTTCCATTTCAAATCTCCAAGATCCGAATCACCTTGACACCGCGTCAAGTTGACATGGCGTCAATTGCCCCTATGTTGACACCATGTCAAGCGCCATGAACCCCACCCGCCGCAAGATCCTCACCGCTGCATGGGCTTTGCTCGAAGCTGAAGAGCCGGGAAAAGTCCGGCTTGGCGATATTGCCAAACAGGCCGGCATCAGCCGCCAGGCGCTTTACCTGCACTTCGCCAACCGGGCGGAACTGCTGGTGGAAACCGCCCGCTTCATCGATCTGGAAAAGGACGTGGACCAGCGGCTGGAGGCAAGCCGCAAGGCAGCCTCAGGCCGGGAACGCCTGCGCGCATATTGCGCTGCGTGGGCGGGATACCTGCCGGAAATACAGGGCGTGGGGCGCGCCTTCATGGCCATGCAGCACAGCGACGAGGACGCGCGTATCGCATGGGCAGACAGGATGTCTGCCCTGCGCGAGGGGTGCGTAGCCGCTGTGGATGCACTGGCCAGCGATGGCCATTTGCGCAAGGACCTGCCCCCGCAACAGGCCAGCGACATGCTGTGGACCTTGATGTCCCTGCCAAACTGGTTGCAGCTCACCCAGCAATGCGGCTGGCCACAAGCACGCTATGAGGATTGGTTGCTGGACAGTGCGGAGCGGCTGCTCCTGCAAGACTGATCAGGCCTCGTGGTCGTTCCAGCGCCAGGTGACTTCGCCGCTCGCGGGGCCATTTTCCAGCATGCGGTCTGCCAGTTCGAGTGCCTCCTCGAAAGCATCATCCGTGGTTTCGTTATCCATGGCGGCACCGGTCACTTCTGTGCGGGCGCGCTGTGACAGCAAGAAAATGTTGCGCGTTGCCACGCCTTCCTCCGCAACTTCCACCGCCACGCGCTGGCCATTCGCGCTGACCAGCTGCTGGCCCGCAGCGACATTGGCGAAGCTGTAGGACCCGGCGGCATCGGTCTCCGTCACCTGCCCGTCGACACTCAGCACCACACCTGCAACCGGCGTTCCGCGCTGGTCATAAACGGTGCCTGCAACCTCGCCCGCGGTGGCGGAAAACGATAGGCCCAGCGAAAGGACGGCAGTGATGATGGCGGCTGTGCGCAAGTGCGGGACCTGTGGTTCAGCGGCGCGAATCGATTTTCGCGCCTGAACTGCCCCAAAAGCGTAACTTTGTGACGGCTGCATTACAGACGGGGTCACAAGACTGTCACAGACCGCTGCATCGGCGCCGCCAGAACCAGCAGGATTGGCGGCAAGCGGCCAAACCGCTATTGGTGGTGGCGATGGATAACCGGCAAGCCATGCAACGCCATGCGGGCGATCGGATCGCCCTCATCGAAAGCAGTTTCGCAAGACTGGCGGGGCGCGCCCTGGTTGTTGGCGGAACAGAGCTGTGGAGCGCGCCCAACGCCGTGGTTGCGCACGGGACCGAGGCTCCTCCGCTCTTCTTCTATGCCAATGCCATCGCGCTCAACCTCTTCCGCATGGACGCAAGCCGCTTCATCGGCCTGCCCAGCTACAGGAGCGCGGAAGAAGGCAGCGAAAGGGAAGAGCGCGAGCGCATGTTCGAACAGCTGGAGGCCAATGACATCCTCACCGGATACAGTGGCGTCCGTATCGCTGCGGACGGCAGCCGGTTCCGCATAGAGGAGGCGATCATCTGGAATCTCGTCGACGAACACGGCCAGCGGCACGGACAGGCGGCGACATTCGACAAATGGGTGCCTGTCCACGGCTGATGACTAGGCCGCCACCGCCTCGATCACGCCCTGCCCGCCCGTCTCGCCCACCACGCGGCGAACCGAAAACCCGCTCTGTTCCAGCATGGCGGCATAGGCGGCGGCACTGCGTTCGCGCCCGGTGGTCCACAGCAGCATGAGGATATCGACATCCACCGCCTCGCAGGGTTCGGGAGCTTCCGGCATCAGCCGTTCGATCACCACCAGCGGAGTGCCCGGTTCCATCGCGCGGCGGATCGCGGAAAGGATCTGCAGGCATTCCGCATCGCTCCAGTCGTGTAGGA
>JAUIJI010000146.1 GCA_030431435.1 Alphaproteobacteria bacterium
CACTTTCTTCGGCCCGATCAAATACGCCATCCTGCCGCAGCACCTGAAAAAGGAAGAGGTGCTTGCGGGCACCGGCCTTGTCGAAGCGGGGACCTATCTCGCCATCATGGGCGGCACGATCCTGGCCGGTTTTATCGAGGCGGAAGTTGCCGCCGGGCTGGTGATCGTGATCGCCGTGATCGGCTATCTCACAAGCCGCCACGTGCCCGAGGCACAGCCATTCGTGAAGAACCAGCCGATCGACCGCAACATCATCCGTTCCTCCATCGCGCTGGTGCGCAATACGCTGCATAATCGCGAGGTGTTCTACGCGATCATGGCGATCAGCTTCTTCTGGACGATCGGCGCAGTGCTGTTCATCCAGTTCCCGCCGCTGGCCAAGAACGTGCTGATGGCGGACAAGCCGGTGGCGAGCCTGTTCCTCGTGGTCTTCTCCATCGGCGTGGCGCTGGGATCGGTGGCGATCAACGCGCTGCTGAAAGGCAACGTCTCGGCCCGCTATGCCCCTGTCTCGGTGATCGTGATGGGCGTATTCGTAGCCATCTTCTATGTGATATGCCGCGTCTGGGAAGGTCAGCTGCAAAGCACCGAATTGCTGGGCGTGGCGGATTTCATCGCCCAGCCGCTCGCCCCGCTGGTGCTGGTGGCGCTGCTGCTGATCGCGGTGTTCGGCGGCATGTTCGTGGTGCCGCTCTACGCCTTCCTCACCACCAAGGTCGATCCCGGCGAGGCGAGCCGCACGGTGGCAGCGAACAACATCGTCAATTCGGGCGCGATGGTGTGCGGATCGGTGCTGGCGCTGGGCCTCAGCGCGGCGGGCGTCCCGCTGGTCGAGCAATTGCTGCTGAGCGCAGGGATGTGCGGCATTTCCGCATGGCTGGGCTGGAAGCTCTATACTGCTGAAAAGGAAGTGGCCGCAGAGGCCGAGGCTAGCGCCGCCGAATAGCTTCAGGCGATAAACGCCGTGACCGCAACGAAGCACGCGACATAGCTGGCAGCAAACTGCCGTGCGTCGTTCACGTCCAGACCGAAATTGAGCCGCCAGGAGCGGCGGTTCTCGACATCGTCGATCGCCAGCGATCCCATGGGCAGACTCGCCCGAAAAGGGTGGCGAGCGGATTCATTGGACAGGACAAGTGCGCGTCTCATGAGAAGACGTGTTAACCGGATGGTAACCATTCGCCATAGGCGTTTTGCGTCATGTCCACAGGCGGGACAACTGGCCAGGCGCGATGTGTGATTGCCGCCATCGTTGCATCGCGCTAGAGACTGATTTCATGAGTAACCAAGCTGCCGAATTGCTGGTCGATTGCCTTGAAGCGCAGGGTTGTGACCGTGTCTTCACCGTGCCGGGCGAGAGCTTCCTCCCCGTCCTCGATGCCCTGCGTGATCGCACGCAAATCCAGACAGTCACCTGCAGGCAGGAAGGCGGCGTCACCTTCATGGCCTGTGCCGATGGCACCATGACCGGCAGGCCCGGCGTGGCTTTCGTCACCCGTGGTCCCGGCGCGACCAATGCCAGCATCGGCGTGCATGTGGCGCATCAGGATTCGCAGCCGCTGATCCTGTTCGTTGGCGATGTCGGGCGCGAAATGCGTGACCGCGAGGGCTTTCAGGAAGTCGATTTCCCCGCCTTTTTCGCGCCGATCTGCAAATGGGCGGCAAGGATCGACCGAGCCGAGCGCATCCCCGAATATATCGCCCGCGCCTATGCCACGGCGATGTCCGGCAGGCCCGGCCCTGTCGTGCTCGCCCTGCCGGAAGACATGCTGCATGACGATGGCGTGGAGGCGAACATCCGCCCGATGGTCCACCGCCCCGCCCAGCCGCCCTGCCCAGACGCACTGACTGCCATGATGGCCATGATCGGCGATGCCGCTGCGCCGGTCGCGATCATCGGCGGTGCTGGCTGGCACGAAAAGGCGCGCGACTACTTCGCGCAGTTTGCAGAGCGGATCGGCATTCCCGTCGCCACGGCATTCCGCAGGCAGGATGCGATTGCGCCGTCATCCCCCGTTTATGCCGGCAACCTCGGCTATGGCCCCAATCCGAAGCTGGTGGAACGGGTGAAGGCGGCGGACCTGCTGCTGGTGGTCGGCGCAAGGCTGGGTGAGGCGACCACCAATGGCTACGAACTGGTCACACCCGATCATCCCGGCCAGCAGCTAATCCATGTCCACCCTGACGCAGACGAGCTCAACAGCGTTTACCGCGCCGATCTCGCCATTTGTGCCGATCCGGACGAGTTTTCTGAAAGCGCCGCGCTGTGGGATGACGGCTCGATCATCTCCTTCGACGCAGGGGCTGAGGCTCATGCCGAATGGCTGGCGTGGTCCACACCCGGCGAAGCCGATTTCAAGCTCGACCTCACCCGCTGCATGGCAATGGCGCGCGAATTGCTGCCCGCTGATGCGGTGATCTGCAACGGCGCGGGAAATTTCGCAGGCTGGTGGCACCGCTACTGGCACTATGCCGGATCGCCGAGCCAGCTTGCCCCCACTTGCGGCGCGATGGGATATGGCATCCCTGCCGCTGTCGCAGCTGCGCTGCGCATGCCGGATCGCTGCATCGTGGCCGCTGCGGGTGATGGCGATTTCCTGATGAACGCACAGGAGCTCGCCACAGCGGCGCAATATGGTGCGGACATGCTGGTGATCGTGTTCGACAATTCGGCTTACGGCACCATCCGCCAGCATCAGCACCGAGAGTTTCCTAGACGCATCGCGTCGACCGAACTTGCCAACCCCGATTTCGCCACCATGGCGGAAAGCTTCGGCGGCTGGGGCATTCGCGTGGAACGGACGGAAGAGTTCGGCCCCGCCCTATCCCAGGCACTGGAACGCAAAGGCGTGCGGCTGATCCACTGCCGCACCGATATCGAACAGCTCAGCGCCGCCGGGGCTACCGTCAGCGGTCTGCGCGCAAGCTAAGGCCGGTCAGGCAGCAGGCTTTTGCGCCAGCTTGCAGATATAGTCCCACTCCTTTGGGGTAATTTCCGCCACCGAAAGGCGCGATAGGCGGACCAGTTCGATGCCTTCCAGCTTGGGATCGGCTTTGATTTCTGCCAGCGAAATCGGCCGCTCCAGCGCGCGAACCGGCTTGATATAGACGGTTGCCCACTTGCCTTCGGGATCGGTCGGATCGGTGATCCCGTTGCGGGTGATTTCGGCAATGCCGACGATCTCCTTGCCCTTCACCGAATGGTAGAAGAAAGCCTGATCGCCAATTTCCATCTCCCGCATGTTGTTGCTGGCGCGGTGATTGCGGACCCCGTCCCACACGGTCTCGCCCTCCTTGACGAGGTCTTCCCATCCGTATTTCTCGGGTTCGGACTTCATCAACCAGAAACGTGCCACTTGTGATCCTCCACTGCCGGAACGCGAGGACAAGGTCATGCCTAGCGCGCCGTTAACCGAAAATTGAGCAAGGTTTCGCATAAGGGAACCCCGATATAGGGGGCAATGCACTTTGGGGAAAACTGTGGAAGACAGTCCAGAAAAGGAAAAGAAGAAGCTGGGCGCAGCTGAACGCGACATTGTCGCGCTCGGTATTGCCGTGGCTGCCATCATTCTTTTCGTGGGTGCTGCCGGGATGCTCATGCCGCAGGTCGTGCAGGCGTGGCTGGGCGAAGGCGAAGCGCCGGACCTCATGCTCACCAACGCAGTCCTGCTCAACATCGCCCTGCTGATTTTCGGCTGGCGTCGGTACAATGATCTCCAGCGCGAAGTTGCCGAGCGCCGCCGCGCAGAGGAATCCGCGCGTCTGCTCGCCGAAACGGACGAGCTGACAGGCTGCCTCAACCGCCGCAGCGGCACCCCACGCATCGACGCGAACCTTCTCGCCGCAAGGCAGACCGGGCGCGCGCTGGCCGTGTTCATGATCGACCTCGACAATTTCAAGCAGATCAACGATCTCAACGGCCATCAGGCGGGGGACCAGGTCCTTACCGTGATTGCCGAGCGACTGCGCGATGCCGTGCCGAAGGATGCCATCCTTGCGCGCATCGGCGGCGATGAATTCGTCTGTGCATTCCCGCATCTGGC
This sequence comes from Alphaproteobacteria bacterium, assembly GCA_030431435.1. Lineage (GTDB taxonomy): Bacteria > Pseudomonadota > Alphaproteobacteria > Sphingomonadales > Sphingomonadaceae > Alteraurantiacibacter. Next base: position 4,044 of record JAUIJI010000146.1, read on the forward strand.
TGATGATCGGGAACGGGTGGACCAGATCGCATCTGGCGTGATGAAGTCTATCGCCGCACCGATCGAGGTGAACGGCCTCTTCCTTGAACCCACGGGTTCGCTTGGCATTTCATCGAGCTGCACCAGCGACGACGGGGAGAGCTGCCCCGATGCCGACACGCTGATCCATCAGGCCGACATCGCCATGTACCATGCCAAGAAGCACGGCCGCGACTGTCATTTCTGGTTCGAGCCGCAGATGGAGGACGAGTTGCGCTTCCGCAACGAGCTTGAAAGCTCCATCCGCCGCGGAATCGTGCAAGGCGAGTTCGTCCCGTTCTATGAGCAACAGGTCGACCTCGAGACTGGCGAAATCACCGGATTCGAAATGCTCGCCCGCTGGCAATCACCGCGTTACGGGCTCGTCAGCCCCGATGTATTCATTCCGATTGCAGAAGAGATCGATCTGATTTCCGAGCTTTCCGAATGCCTGATCCGCCAGGCTCTCAAGGATGCCAAGGGATGGGATCCGCGCCTGACCTTGTCAGTCAATATATCTCCGCTGCAATTGCGCGATCCTTGGTTCTCCCAGCGGCTGCTGCACCTGCTGATCGAAAGCGGTTTTCCTGCCCAGCGGCTCGAAATCGAGATCACCGAGAGCTGCCTGCACGAGAATATCGGTGCCGTGCGCACGATCGTCTCCAGCCTGAAGAACCAGGGCATCCGCATCAGCCTCGATGATTTCGGAACGGGCTACTCCAGCCTTGCCCAGCTGCGCTCGCTGCCCTTCGATCGCCTGAAGATTGATCGCAGCTATGTGGCAGAGATGTCCCGCGAAGGGGGGTCCAGCGATCTCGTCGAAGCGATCATTTCGCTTGGCAAGGGGCTTGAACTTCCCATCACCGCCGAAGGCATCGAAGATGCTAACGCAGTGGAGATGCTGCGCAAGCTGGGCCACCTCAAGGGACAGGGCTATCTCTACGGCCACCCCGAAGATGGTGCCACAACGCGCAAACGCCTCGCCGAACTCAAGCTGCTTTCCCCGACGGCGGAAAAGCCGGCAGATGATGGCGAACAGGGCGGAGACGCCGAACCGGGCCAGCGCAAGGCAAGCTGACTGGGGCTTCGCGCATTTTCCGACATTGCACCGAGGGCTCCAGCGCCCTAACTGCCCCTCATGCGCATCCAATTCATCAAGATGCACGGACTGGGCAATGATTTCATCGTGCTTGATGCGCGAGGCAATCCCCTGCCCGCAGCGCTGACCGGTGCCAAAGTTGACGCGCTTGCAGACAGGCGCACGGGTATCGGCTGCGACCAGCTTATCCTGCTGGAGCCTGATGCCAGCGCCACCTGCCGCATGAAGATCTACAACCAGGACGGCGGCGAAGTGGAAGCCTGCGGCAATGCCACGCGCGCGGTCGGCCTTCTGCTGGGTGAGCCCGCCACGATCGCCACGAGCGGCGGCATGCTGGCAACCTCCCCCATTGACGGGGGGATCAGCGTCGATCTGGAAGCACCAAGGCTGGATTGGGACGCGATTCCGCTCGCCTATGCCATGGATACGCTGGAATTGCCGCTGGGCTGGGGCGAGCTGGAGCGCCCGGTCGCGGTCAATGTCGGAAATCCGC
>JAUIJI010000147.1 GCA_030431435.1 Alphaproteobacteria bacterium
GGTCGCCGCCGCTGCCGAAGGGTCAGCGCGCGACGGGCTTTCGATCCTCGATCAGGCCATTGCCCACGCGGATATGGAAGCAGGTGAGGATGGCAATGGCGCAACGCTGGTCACTGCTGCCAAGGTCCGCGAAATGCTCGGCCTGGCTGACAAGGGGGCGCGACGCCGGCTGTTCGCCTGCCTGCTGGAGGCCGACCCGAAAGGACTGCTGTCTGCCGTACAGGATCAGTATTCTCTGGGGGTGGAGCCGCTCGCCCTGATGCGCGGGCTTATGGAACTTACCCACCGCATCGCCGTGACGCAGGTTGGTGACGGGGACCCAGATGCCACCTCCGAAGAGGAAAAGCGCGATATCGGCGAATGGGCGGGGCGGCTGTCTGCCGGTCAAGTCCACCGCCTTTGGCAATTGCTGCTGAAGGGACATGACGAGGTGCGCGGCGCGCCTGATCCGCTGGTTGCTGCCGAAATGGCGCTGCTGCGCGTGCTGCATGCAGCTGACATGCCTGATCCGGGCAAGCTCGAACAATTGCTCAAGGATGCAGCGGCAAAGGGTGCCGCGGCTGCTCCTGCCAGCGCGCCTGCCGGTGATGGTGGTGCCAGCGCGCCGGCCAGCGGATCCATGCCCGATGCGGAGATCGAATGGTCGATCCTGTGCGACAGGGTGGAGCAGGAAGGCCAGCTTCGCGTGGGCCAGATCATGCGCGACTGGGTGCGCATCATCGAATTGCGCAACGGCCACCTGCGCTACAGCCAGCCTGCTGATCTGCAGGAAGACTTCGCCCCCGAGCTGCGTGACGCCTTGCTGCGCGCGACGGGCGAGCGGTGGGACGTCGCCCGGGGAACCGGCGAGGGCGCTCCCTCGTTGCGAGAGCGTGAGGAAGCCATGAAGGCCGCCGAGGCAGAGCGCGTGCGCAATCACCCGCTGGTGCAATCGGCCCTTGCCGCTTTCCCCGGTGCCGAAATAATCGACCCTGAGGAAAACCTCGTGGGTGACAGGAAATGGAACAGGCGCGCGTCCTAGCCGCCGTTCGAAGAGCGAGAGACAGATAGATGCAATCGATGGAAGAAATGCTCAAGGCCGCGCAGGAAGCGGCTGCCAACATCCAGAAGGAAATGAACGAGGTTCAGGTCAAGCTGGATAATATCGAGGTAGAAGGCACGTCCGGCGGCGGGCTGGTAAAGGTCCGCGCCAGCGCCAAGGGCCGCATTATCGGCGTGAATGTCGATGAAAGCCTGCTCAAGCCCGAAGAAAAGCAGATCCTCGAAGACCTGATCACCGCGGCCTTCAACGATGCGCGTGACAAGGCTGATCGCGCAGCGAATGAGGAAATGAAGCAGATGCAGAGCGGCATGGGCCTGCCGCCCGGCTTCAAGCTGCCGGGTATGGGCTAAGCTTGCGTTCAGCCTTCCCCTCGATAATAATCGCGTCCAATCAACGCGATGGAGGGGGGCAATGCAATTGCGGAAAGTGCTCCTAGGTCTGGCGGTTGGCGGACTCGTTCTTCCCGTGCAGGCATCGGCCGAGCCGTTGACCATGGAGCCAAAGTCTCCATGGGTGCTGGACTACGCCGAGGATAGCTGTGCCTTGCGTCGCACATTTCAGCACGAAGGGCGCGAAACAGAACTGGAAATGCGCAGCTTTGGACCTGGGGAGGACATGCAGTTCATCGTCATCTCCAAGGACTTTGACGTGCCGAGAGGCAATTATGCGGTCCAGCTTCTCCCGATCCAATCGGAGCCACAACCTATCGAGGGCACCTTCAACCTCAACTATGGCAATGGTGTGGAAGGGCGGATGTTCGCTTTTGATATGACGCGGAGCATCCCTGAGTATCAAACAAGATATGAGGAGTTTGTCCGAAGCACACCTGCACTCCATGATGAGCAACGCGAACTGATTAATGAGGGTCTGCGCCTGCGCGAGGAAGTTCTGACCGCGAAGGGGCCGAGCGCGAGAAAGGCCATTCGAGCCTACTCCGAGCATTCGATGTCAGATCAATATCAGGCGGCAATCAGGCGAGCTAACAGGGCATTCAGGCAAACAGATACCGCTAGGTCGGTCCTCTCTGCGCAGGCGGAAGCGATCACCGGACTTGTGCTCGCTGGCGCATTCGAAGAACCTTTGTTGCTGCAAACCGGCAGTCTGTCCCAGGTTTTCTCGGCGATGGACGATTGCCTTGATGAACTTATGGCGCATTGGGGCATTGATGTGGAAGCCCATCGCACCCTGGTGCAAACGGTTGAACCTTACGACTATGACCGTCTGGTGAGCGAGATGGTCGAGGACTATCCGCGAAACATGCTGCGCCAGGGCATCCCGGCGTTCCTGCGCGTGCGACTGGATGTCTCCGCACAAGGTGAACCCACAGGCTGCCATATGCAGTCCGGTCTCAGCGATGAGGCATTTGAAGAGATCGCCTGCCGCAACATGATGCGCTTTGCCCGCTTTTATCCGGCGCTGGATGTTAACCGCGAGCCAATTGCGAGCTACTATCAGGTCTCCATTGTATACCGCATCAACTAGGAAGGCTTCATCCCAAGCCCAGGCCAAATCCTGCAACGCACTCTTCGAGCACCACCACCGGCTGCCAGCTGCAAAGCCGCATCGGCGAGGAGGGCTTCGAGCAAACTGCCTGCGATATCCTGATCGACCACGCCCGCTTCACCCCTGCGCTCAATGCAGCAGGCGAGGCGATCGACAGCTTTTATGTTATGAGCGTGCATTACCGGATCGGGTGATTGGTCCGGACTTGTGCTGTCTCGGCTTTTTGTCGGTAAAATCAGATGTGTGATACGACTCAAAGGAGGTGGATATCGGTGTTCTTGGAAGCCTGAAAGCAGCTGTGGCTGGCTTTGCCTTGGTGGCGACGCAGTTTGCCAGCCCGGTGGGCGCGCAAGAGCCTGTCCTCATTGCCACACCATCCTCGGATTGGCTGCTGGAGTTTGCCGAACAAAATTGCATTGCGAGGAGGGACTTTGCATCTGATCAGGGTGCGATTTTCTTCCGATTGGAGAAATCGAGTCTCGACGCGCGATCAAAAATTGTCCTCCTGAGCACTGACATCAGCGAGGGAAGTGGCGACGTGACCTTGAGCGTGGCTGTTGAAGACGAATTCATCCCGCTTGAACCCGTTGGAACAATGCGACTGGGGCGTTCGTTCAACGGAGCCCATCTCTATGTGCAGCTTAAAGTGGACGATTGGAGCAAAGCGGGAGAGCCGACTGGCCTAAAAGTGGTGGATGCGTTCGAATCTCCGGTCATCCTGCAAACTGGTGATCTGGGGCTGGTGCTTGATGCGCTTGATACCTGTGTCGATGACTTGCTTTCAGGCTGGGGGCTTGACGTAGAATTGGCGCGAACGTCAGTCGAACCGGCGGAAAGGTTGAATTACAATTCCTGGGCCCGAGAAATAATCAGGCGAGCGCCACAGCGCGCCTTGCCAAGGACGGGGCGTGTTGGGTTTGCTGTGCGTGTTCTCATCGGTGTGGATGGCAAGCCAACCCGCTGTCTGCACGATGCCAGCGAGGATTTCACCGACTTGGGCGATTACACCTGCGAAGCCATGATGAAACGGGCTGAGTATCAGCCTGCCAGAGATAGAGATGGGAACACCGTTCCCTCGACGGATACGCTGGACTTCATTTATTACCGTTAAGCGTTGAACTTTCCTACCTCCGACATCTTGGTCCATCTGGCGGTATGCTATCTGCAAACAGCAACCCTGAATTTCGCGCACTTGGCGCTCGCTTTTTCCTTCGAAATTCCTCCCCCATAACCGTGTTCCATGTGTTCCATCGTCCTACATCCACAGCCCCGGCGAAGTCCTACATTGCAGGGCAGGGCGCGCGTCCCCATATTCGCATGCGAACACTGATACGGATTACCTGAAATGACTGCTTTTCCCCTCCTTCCCTTGCGCGACATCGTCGTTTTTCCCGGCATGGTCGTGCCGCTCTTCGTGGGGCGCGACAAGTCGGTGGCGGCGCTGGAAGCGGCGATGGAAGGCGACAAGGATATCTTCCTGCTCGCCCAGCTCGACCCGTCGTGTGACGATCCGGAGCAGGACGACCTCTTCACCATCGGCGTGGTGGCGCAGGTGCTGCAGATGCTCAAGCTGCCTGACGGCACCGTGCGCGTGCTGGTGGAAGGCACCACGCGCGCCGAAATGCAGGAAATGCGCGAGACCGAAGGCTATGTGATCGCGCAGACAAAGCTGATGGAGGATGAGCCGGTCTCTTCCACCGAGGCTTCCGCGCTGATGCGTTCTGCGCTCGACCAGTTTGCCGATTACGCCAAGCACAACAAGAAGCTGCCCGAGGATATCGAGACCGAACTGCAGCAGATCGACGAGCCGGGCCGTCTGGCGGATGCCATTGCCGGCAATCTGTCGGCCAAGGTTGCCACCAAGCAGCAGGTGCTCGCCGAAACCGATCCCACCAAGCGGCTGGAAATGATCTTCTCCGTGATGGAGGGCGAGCTTTCCGTGCAGCAGGTGGAACGCAAGATCCGCGGCCGCGTGAAGCGCCAGATGGAGAAGACCCAGCGCGAATATTACCTCAACGAACAGTTGAAGGCGATCCAGAGCGAACTGGGCGGCGGCGAGGACGGCGAAGGCGATGAGCTTGCCGAACTGGGCAAGAAGATCGAGGAGACCAAGCTTTCCAAGGAAGCCAGGACCAAGGCCGATGCCGAGCTCAAGAAGCTCAAGGGCATGCAGCCGATGAGCGCCGAGGCGACCGTGGTGCGCAACTATCTCGATGTGCTGCTGGGCCTTCCGTGGGGCAAGAAAAGCAAGCTGAAGCGTAACATCACCAAGGCGCAGGAGGTCCTCGACGGGGATCACTACGCGCTGGAAAAGGTGAAGGACCGCATCATCGAATATCTCGCCGTGCAGGCGCGGACCAACAAGCTGAAGGGCCCGATCCTGTGCCTCGTCGGCCCGCCCGGCGTGGGCAAGACCTCGCTCGGCAAGAGCATCGCCAAGGCGACGGGGCGCGAGTTTATCCGCCAGTCATTGGGCGGCGTGCGGGACGAGGCTGAAATCCGCGGCCACCGCCGCACTTACATCGGCTCGATGCCCGGCAAGATCGTTTCCAACCTCAAGAAGGCTGGCACGAGCAATCCGCTGTTCCTGCTCGATGAGATCGACAAGCTGGGGCAGGATTTCCGCGGCGATCCGGCATCGGCCCTGCTTGAGGTACTCGATCCCGAACAGAATTCGAAGTTCCAGGACCATTATCTGGAGCTGGACATCGACCTGTCGGACATCATGTTCGTGTGCACCGCGAACAGCCTCAACCTGCCGCAGCCGCTGCTCGACCGCATGGAGATCATCCGGCTCGAAGGCTATACCGAGGACGAGAAGGTCGAGATCGCCCAGCGCCACCTGATCGCCAAGCAGATCGAAGCGCACGGCCTGAAGAAGGGCGAGTTCGAACTGACCGAGGACGGCCTGCGCGACCTGATCCGCTACTACACCCGCGAGGCGGGCGTGCGCACGCTGGAGCGCGAGATCGCGCGCCTGTGCCGCAAGAGCCTGCGCAAGATCCTCGAAAAGGAAGTCGAGAGTGTCACGGTGACGCCCGAAAACCTCGCGGACTTCGCCGGTGTGCG
>JAUIJI010000020.1 GCA_030431435.1 Alphaproteobacteria bacterium
GTGTCCACGCCGGAAACCGGCCCGCCCGCGCCGCGCGCAATGGGGGCCACGTCCTCGTCAAACCATGTCAGGCCCATGGCGGTTGCGTCTTCAGCAGTCAGCGCCACCACGCTGGCGCCGGTATCTACCAGCATGCGGTAATCGTAGCCGTCCACGGTGACATTGGCGTAGAAATGCCCGTCGAACTCGCGCTCGAGCACGACTTCCTCGCCCCATCCGGAAACGACCTCGCGCGGCTCGTTATTGGCGACGCGGTTCAACTGGATATCCGGTGTCTGCGCTGCATCGGCGGCAGGCACATCGGATTCATCGCCCGTCGGCATCATCAGCCCGATAGCGCCGCCAGCGAGCAAGATCGCGGCAAGGGGAATCCTCATATCCATGACGGGCATGAGTTTACGCGACTGCTGGTTACCGCGGGGTAAAGCCCTCAAGCCACGCGAAAATCTCGTCCTCGCTGCGCATGGAGGCGTTGCGCCAGCCGCGTGCGTCCTCGGGCGAGTTGAGCAGCTTTCCATTGGCGTTGATCACCAGCATGGTGGGCGTGCCGGTGATGTCGGAAACGCCATACTCTGCCGCGAGCTCCAGATTGCGGCCTTCGCCCGTTTGCGGAACGCCTGCATCGATATGGACGACCATGAAATATTCGTCCGTCAAAGCGCGGAAACGCGAGGTTTCGAGCCAACCGGCAAGAGCGCGGCTGTCGTGGCACCAGTTGGCCCCGAAGATCGCCAGCACATGGAAAGGCGGGCCTTCACCGGAAGCATCCTGTGCAGCCGCTGCGGCGAGCGCCAGTTCCAGCGCGCTGCGGGCATCCATGCTCGCGTCATAGGGTGTTGCTTCGGGATAATCGCCCGAATGCGCATGGCTGTGCGCGGGTCCTCCCGATGTGGCGCAGGCGGCAAGTGCCGGGATGGCGAGCAGCAGCAGCGCCGCGCGCCAAAACCCGCTCACTCGGCTGCCTCGGTAGCGTTGCCGGCATCGCTCATGCCGTCCTCGATCTCGGCGGCCTTCTTTTCCACCAGCGAGACGATGTGTTCGATCATGTCGTTGTCCTGCACGTGGTGGTCCGTCACCCCGGACAGATAGACCATGTGCTTGCCCGCGCCGCCGCCGGTAATCCCGATATCGGTCTCGCGCGCTTCGCCGGGGCCATTGACCACGCAGCCGAGCACGGAGAGAGAGATCGGCGTCTTGATGTGCTGCAGGCGGTCTTCCAGCACCTGCACCGTGCGGATCACGTCAAAGCCCTGCCGTGCGCAGCTGGGGCAGGAGACGACGCGCACTCCGCGCGTGCGCAGGCCGAGCGCCTTGAGCATCTCGAAGCCGACGCGCACTTCCTGTTCGGGTTCGGCAGAGAGCGAAACGCGGATCGTGTCTCCAATGCCCGCCCACAGCAGGTTGCCGAGGCCGATGGAGCTCTTGACGGTGCCGCCGATCAACCCGCCTGCTTCGGTAATGCCGAGGTGCAGCGGGCAGTCCACCGCGTCTGCCAACTCCATGTAAGCGGCCACCGCAAGGAACACGTCCGATGCCTTTACCGCCACCTTGTATTCGTGGAAATCATGGTCCTGCAGCAGCTTGATGTGATCAAGCGCGCTTTCGACGAGTGCTTCCGGGCAAGGCTCGCCATACTTCTCCAGCAGGTCCTTTTCGAGGCTGCCCGCGTTCACGCCGATGCGGATCGCGCAGCCATTGGCCTTCGCCGCGCGGACAACTTCGGCGACGCGATCTGACGAGCCGATATTGCCGGGGTTGATGCGCAGGCAGGCCGCGCCCTTGTCCGCCGCTTCCAGCGCGCGTTTGTAGTGGAAGTGGATATCCGCCACGACGGGGATGTTCGAAGCGCGGGTGATCTTGTCGAAATTCTCGGTCGATTCAGCCGTGGGGCAGGATACGCGGATAATGTCCGCGCCCGCATCTTCGCAGCGGCGGATCTGGTCGATCGTCGCGGCCACGTCTTCCGTGGGGGTGTTGGTCATGGTCTGCACCGTGATCGGCGCGTCGCCGCCAACGGGAACATTGCCGACCATGATCTGGCGGGATTTGCGGCGATCGATATCGCGCCACGGGCGTATGGATGATGACATAAGGCACGATATAGGCGTGCCAGCATGAAGGAGCAATGACAGGACTTGGTCTTGGTGGCATGGTGGTGCGCGATGGATGATTTCGAGGACGATCCCGAGACCGCCGGGGAAGGCGCCGCCGATTGCGGTCCGGCAAACCCGCTGCTGTTTGGCCGCGTGCTGGACGGGCAGGGCGCGGGCCGACCGCTGGATTGGGACGAGGCGCGGCGCTGGCAACCCGAACGCGATGGCGAAGTGATGTGGGTGCATCTGTGCCGCGACCAGCCGGGCGTGGCAGAATGGCTCATCGAGCTGGGGATACCCGAACCCACCCGCGAACTGCTGACCAGCGACCGCACCCGCCCGCGCGCCTTTCGCGAAGGCGATACGCTGGTGGCTACCCTGCGCGGGATCAACTTCAACGCCGGTGCCGAGCCTGAGGACATGCTCTCGATGCAGATGTGGTGCGATGGCAAGCGCCTGCTCACCTTGCGCCGCCACCCCTTGCAGACACCGCGGCACGTCCTGCGCATGATCGACCGGCGCGAGGCGGGCCCCAATGATTGCGGCGCGCTGATTACCGAGATCACCGAGGCGATGATCACCCGCATGAACCGCTCCATCGTCGACATGAACGACCACATCGACGCGCTGGAAGAACGCGACATGGAAGATGACGCGGAAGAGATGCTGGACAAGATCGCCACCATTCGCCGCAATTGCCTCGGCCTCAAGCGCCATATGGGGCCGATGCACGAAGCGCTGGAAGCGATCAGCCGCTACGCTCCGCCATGGTTCGAGGATCATGACCGGCGCGAGATTGCCGAAAGTATCGACCGGCTGCGGCGCTATCTCGAAGACCTCGACATCAGCAAGGAAAGCGCCGTGGTGCTGATGGACGATATTCGCGGCCGCTCGATCGCCCGCAATGAACAGGCCACATACATGCTCACCATCGTGGCGGGGATTTTCCTGCCGCTGGGGTTCCTTACCGGCCTTCTGGGCATCAATGTCGGCGGGGTGCCGGGCATGGACGACCCGATGGCATTCTGGGAGGTGGTCGGGCTGTGTTCGGTGATCTTCGGTGCCCTTCTGTTCCTTTTCTGGCGCTGGAAGTGGCTGTGACGATTTTTGCGAAGGAACAAGGCTGATGGAAGCTCACAGCGCCGGCGCTTTCCTGCATGATGCGGCAATCCTGCTCGGTTTTGCGCTGCTGTTCGTGCTGCTGTTCCGCCAGCTCGGGCTGGGCGCGACACTGGGATATCTGGTCGCAGGTGCTGTTGTGGGCCCGCAGGTGCTGGGTCTGGCGGGCGACGCCGAAAGCATGATCGGCATTGCCGAACTGGGCATTGTGTTGCTGCTGTTCGTCGTAGGCCTGGAACTGAACCCCGCGCGGCTCTGGCGCATGCGATCGGAGATCTTCGGGCTGGGGCTGGTGCAGGTGGTGCTGTGCGGGCTGGTCATCTTCGCCACCGTGCTGGCGTTGCTCGGCTATCCGCTGGAAGCGGCGCTGGCGATAGGCTTGCCGTTGGGCCTTTCCTCCACCGCGCAGGTGCTGCCCATGCTACAATCGGGCGGGCGACTGAGGACCCCGTTTGGCGAGCGCGCCTTTGCCATCCTGCTGTTCCAGGACCTGTCGATCATCCCGCTGATCACCATCGTCGCCGCGCTGGGCAATACCGGTACGGAAGAGGGCGGCATGCCCGGCTGGCAACTCGCCTTGCTGACCGTGGCGGTGCTGGTCGGACTGGTAGCGGCAGGGCGCTTCATCATCCGCCCGCTGTTCCGCCTGATCGGCGGTCTGGGCGAGCGCGAGATGTTCGTGGTGGCGGGTCTCTTCACAGTGGGCGCATCGGCGCTGGTGATGGAAATGGCCGGTCTTTCCACGGCGCTCGGCGCATTCATCGCCGGCGTCATGCTGGCGGACACGCCATACCGGCACGAGCTGGAGGCTGATATCGAACCTTTCCGTTCAATCCTCCTGGGCCTGTTCTTCCTTGCCGTGGGCATGATGCTTGACCTGGGCGCGATTGCCGAACAGCCCTTCTTCGTGATCGGCATGGCGATGCTGTTGATCACCCTCAAGACAGCGATCATCACCGGCCTTGGCATGCTGTTCAAGATGCGCTGGCGACGCGCACTGGCGCTGGGCCTGCTCTTGAGCCAGGGCGGTGAATTCGGCTTCGTGCTCTATACTCAGGCGCAGCTGGCGGGCGTGATCGACAGCGAGCTGGCGAGCCTGTTCGGCGCGATCATCACCCTTTCGATGATCGCCACCCCGTTCCTGATGAAGGCCACCACGCGCATCAGGCGGGAGCCTGAGACCAAGAGTTCCGAAAGCCGCCAGACACCGGAGAACGACAACGCGAATGCCATCGTGGTCGGTTATGGCCGGTTCGGCCAGACTGTGGCGCAAACGCTGATGTCCGGGGGTGTTTCGGTCACGCTGGTCGACAACAAGGTCAAGCAGATCGACCTGTCGAGCGAATTCGGCGTGAAGGTCTATTATGGCGACGGTACGAGGATCGATATCCTGCGGCAGGCCGGGGCAGCGGATGCGCAGCTGATCATGTTCTGCATTTCCGACAAGCATGTCGAACCCGACCTGATCCAGTCAATCACCGCCGCCTTTCCCAATGCTGCCCTCTATGTGCGCACATATGACCGGCTCAACGTGATGCGGCTGCACGGCAATGGCGAAGCTTTCCTGATGCGCGAGATGTTCGAATCCGCGCTGCGCATGGCGCTCATGGCGCTGGAAGAGGTGGGGCTGAGCCAAGAGGAGCTGGACCATGCCGAAGACACCTATCGCCAGAGCGACTGGAAGCGGCTGGAACGCCAACTCGAAGAAGGCGACATGCATGCAGCGCCCGAGCACATGGTGACAGAGCCCCGCGAACGCGGGCCACGCCAGAACAGGCAGGATTCCGATTAGCAGGCCGGCATTTGAGCCCGCCTGAAGATTACCCTTCGGCTGCGCGCAGTTCGGGCTGGTCGCTCTCGCCGGGATCGCCGCGGGTTTCATCGCCGCGATCGGGTTCGTCGTCGTCATCGCGTACGCCAAGCATGTGCTGCTGCGCTGCCACAACCGGAAGCGGGCGGGCGAAGAAATAGCCCTGGCCGTAATCGACACCCAAGGCGGCCATGGCGGCGCGCTCATCAGCGGTCTCGATACCTTCGGCCACGACCTTGCAGCCGATATCGCGTGACAGCTGCACCAGCGCGCCGGTCAAGGCGCGGCGGGCCGGATCGCGATGGATATCGCGGGTCAGGGCCATGTCCATTTTCAGGATGTCGGGCTTCAGGTCGACGATATGGCGCAGGCCGGAATATCCGGTGCCGACATCATCGATGGCGATGCGCACCTTGCCCTTCAGCTCGGCGAGCGCCTCCGCCAGTTGGCCATAGTCTCCCACCTGCTGGTGTTCGGTTACTTCCACCACCAGCTTGGTGCAATCCGCACTTTCCAGTTCCCGCGCCAGTGCGCCGCTGAGAATCGTCGAAGGCGAGACATTGACGGCAGCATAGGCGCCATCGGGTACGTGGTTCAGCGTTTCCAGCGCATTGCGCACGGCCGCCATTTCGAGTTCTACGCCGAGGCCCACTTTCTCCGCATCCTCGAACCATGCATCCGGTCCGCGCTGCTTGGTGTTGGGGAAGCGCGCCAGGCATTCGACGCCCACCGGTTCGCCGGATGCCAGCGAATGGATCGGCTGGTGGAAAATGGTGATGGCATGGCCATCCAGCATCTCTTCGATGCGGGCGCGGGCTGCAGCCAGCTCCATCTCGGATTCCATGCTCGCTTCGATGCGTTCGGCGGCAAGCCCTGCAAAGGCGCGGACCACGTTGAGGTCACGCTGGCCGAGTGTGCGGTCTGGCTGGCGGCCCAGGGCACAGAAACTGCCCCAGACCTTGCCGTCAGAGAGGCGCAGCGGGACATTGAGGTGGCAGCCAACCGGCAGGAAGTCCGTGATGGCCAATTGTGCCGTGAAGGGATGATCGGCGGGATCCTGGATCAGCTCCGGCAATCGCCCTTCAAGGATATGCCAGCAGTAGGAATCCTCGACAGGCTCCTGAAACCCTGCGCCCATGGGTAGATCAAGATCCGTGTGAACATGGGTCAGCTCGCGAAGACCTCCGGCGATGTAGCGCGAGACGAAGGCGATCTCGAGCCCGAGGTGGCCGCGTACCGCGGCAAGCACCCTCTCGATGCTCTGGTCATGCAGGAGTTCGTCGGCCAACGGGGCGGACGAAAGGCCTTCTGCAGGAAGCTGGAATGCAAGGTCTGCCATGCGGCGAAAGTTCCCAAGTGTTTGTTCACATGGATACTGCCGAAAATTTCCTAAGCGGCCATTAACCGAGCCGCCTGACGGGCTTTAGAGGCGCAGTTCGTAAAGGAATTCGTCATCCCTGTGCTCGCCCACCCAGAAGTCGATATCGGCGATGTGGCGAAAGCCGTATCGCTGATAAAACCGCTGGGCACCAAAGTTCTCGCTGAAAACAGAGAGCGTCAGCGCGTCGCTCTGCCATTCGCGGGCCTTGTCTATGGCCCAGTCCATCAACGCCGCGCCATAGCCCTTGCCGGTGGTGGCCGGCAGGCAATAGAGCTGGCTGACCAAGGCGGGGTTTGCCGGGCGCGGATCGGGATGCTCGTCAAAGGTCGAACTGCGCACCAGCAGGCAATAGGCCGCGATTGCACCTTCGGTCTCCACCAGTTGGACCGCCACATCCGGCCGCTCGATCGCCTTGCGATAGACTTCCTCTGTCCGCCACTCGTCAAAGAACGCCTGCAGGTCCTCCGGCTTGTAGAGATGACCGAAGGCGGCATCGAAGGCGGCTCGCGCGAAGGGTGCGAGTTTTGCAGCATCAGAAACGGAAGCGGGGCGCAGAACCATGATCCTGCGCCCCGTATCCTGTTTGCGGCCAGACAGCAAAGAGCCGGCGTGCCGAGAAAGTCCCGCGCTTACTTGCGGTCCCATTCCTCCAGCTTGCGAGCGGCCCATTCGCGGCCACCCAGCCCGAAGGCCAGAGCACCTGCCACGGCAGCACCGATCACCAGCGCGCTGAAGGCGGTCTCGGTGATGATATCACCCACGCCGGTATAGCTGAGGCCCATGAAAGTGAAGATGATGATGGTTGCCCAGCGCACGATGGCACCCGGCGTCCCTTCGATCAGCTTGGCCAGCATATTGGCGATCAGGAAGCCTGCCCCGATCACCACCGCGCCGAAGACCACACGGCCGCCCAGTTCCAGCACCTCGTTGAGGATTGCCGTTAACTCGGGGAAGCCGAGCATGCGCGTTGCGGCGATGGCGAAGAAGAGGATGATGGCGATCTGCACCACCCGGGCAATGATGCCTGATGCGCTCTTGTCTTCGCCCAGCAGGCCGGTTGCCGCCAGCGAGCGATCGACGCCCAGACCCACCAGCAGCTCGGTCAGTATGCCGACAACAAACTTGCTGATAATGTAGCCAAGGCCAAGCAGGACAGCGGCAGCGATGATGCGCGGGATCGCGGCCATCACCATGTCCAGCATATCGGTTGCCGGACCCGAGATCGAGGCGACATTGAGAACGCCAAGCGCGCCTATGGCAACAGGGATGGCGATGAAGACATAGGCGATCGTGCCCAGCGTCTTGCTGATCGCAGTGCTGCCGGTCACCTCTTCAACCTCGCCCTTGCTGGCCATGTTGGCGAAGCGATCCACATTCAGTGTCTGCGCCGTGGTGACGACAAGGTCCCGCACGATACCGGCGATCAGGAAGCCGACATAGGCGAGAATGCCTGCACCGATCAGGTTGGGCAGAAAGTCCATGATATTGACCAGCAGGTCATTGATCGGTCCGGCCACGGTATTGAGGTCCAGCACCTGGAGTATGCCCAGCAAGCCGAACAGCCAGATGATCAGGGACACGATCTTGCTGAGCGAGGTGCCCACGCTTTCGCCAGTGCCTGATGCGCGCTGCAGGAAACCGATCTTGTCTATCAGCTGGGCAAAGGCCCATTTTGCGGCCTTGGCCAGAAGCCAGGTGGCGACAAGGATGACCAGTGCCAGCCCGACCTTTTCGGCGATCTCCATCGCCAAATCCGGATTGAATTCATAGCGCCCCATTTGCCCATTCTCCTGTTTTCGTGTCGCGTTCGAGCTGCACGAGCAAGCACCGCTCGCCACAGTTTTGGTAAACAACAGCTTACAGAGATCTGCGCGGAATTAAACCGGCGCGGCAAAATCTACGCCATTACGGTGTGCAAACGGCCTGTAACTTCAGGAATATTTATCCGCCTTGCGCACGCCGAAACGCATATTGCGTTCCAGATGCGCGCGTAGTGCGGCGTAGAAGGCTTCGAGGAATTCCCGTTCATGCCCGCTGCCCGGCTGCCAGCCGATCTTGCGGCAAATGGCGAGCATCACTTCGCGCATGGCTTCGGGATTGTCTTGCCTGAGCACGCCTTCGAGCACTTGCAATTCGTGTTCGCCATAGACCTCGAGTTCCGCCTCTCCGAAACGGTATTCCTCGCTCCTGTCAGGGGCGGTGGACATGGCCTCTTCCAGCTTCACCTTTTGCGCTTCGACAACCCATGTGCCGGCGACAAGGTCTCCAGCGCGCAGATTGTCCCTGTTGAATACCGGAAAGAACAGGAAGATCATCAGCCAGACAAAGGCCGCCATGCCCATTACGCCTTCGGTATAGCCGCTGCCCAGCAGGAAGAAGGTGGGCACAAACAGCTCTATGTCGCGCATCAGGTTGCGGGCGATCACCGCCTCCGCCGTCAGCCTGCCGCCGTTGCGCGCGGCCACGCGAATGCCCAGTGCGCGCTTGCCCGGTGTCGCGCCTTTTGGCCCCAGTTCGAAGAACAGGAAATAGCCATAGCGGGCGAGGAAGAAGAGCATGATGATCATCACCACCAGGAACTCTCCGGCGGGGCCCAACTCGTCACCTGTGCTGGCATCAAGCATGCCGAAACCGGCGAGGGCCAGTGCCAGGAAGATCGCGAAGGCCCCGAAGAAGATGATCAGCAGGTCGAGGATAACGGCTCCGGCGCGGGCGCCGCGGCTGGCGATGGTCAGCGGCAGGGCGAGGCCTTCGGGCGTTACCAGTTCGCGCTGGCGCTTTTTCTGCCCGAGCTGGATCCGCGAGGCGACGGTGGTGCTCATGATCGGGCCTCGCCGACATGGTCGCGCGGACGGGGGGCGAAGGCGAAATAGGTGATCCAGAAGAATAGCATGGCCCCGCCGATGGCAAAGCGCCCTGCGGTTGTGGGAACCAGCTGGCGGGCATAGCCTTCGAGCAGTCCGGCGATCACCAGCATGATCACACAGCCTGCCATGACCTGCGCCGCGCGCCTGCCAGCGGATGCGGCTGCGGCCAGCACGCTCTGCTTGCCGGGGAAGGCCATCGAACGGCCGATATGCATCCCCGCCGCGCCGGACAGCAGGATGGCGAAAAGCTCCGTCGTGCCGTGGACAGACAGCCACCCGGCAAAGTCCACGCCCAGCCCGGCATCGGCAAACAGCCACAGCATCGCGCCCAGCAGCGCCATGTTGTAAACCAGCAGCAGCAGCGTGGGCACGCCGAAGCAAAAGCCCAGCGCAAAGGCCAGGATGCAAACGCCGGTATTGTTCGAGAAGAGATAGGCAGCAAAGACCGTTAGCCCCTCTGCGTCTTCGGTGCCTTTCAAAGTCTCGGCCAGTTCTTCGGCAGATGCGCCGGGTTGCCGGCCCCCTGCCATGCCGGGTGACACCAGCGAGAAGTACCACTCGCGATCATTGGCGACGAGGATCCAGCCAACGGCGGTTCCCGCGACCATCACGAACAGGGCAATGCAGATATCCAGCCAGATATCGCGCACAGATGCGCTCCACCCGCCGAGCAGGAAATGCCGCAGCCACGCGAACAGGCCGGTGCGCGGGCCATAGACCTGGAACCACGCGCGCCGCACCAGCGAATCCAGATAGGCAAGCGTTGCCGCATCGAGCGATGTCTCGCGCGCCACGGCGAGGCTGGATGCAGCCTTGCGATAGAGTACCGGCAGTTCGAGCAGGTCGTCGTCGTCAATGCGGCCCGGGCGGTTCTTCTCCAGCGCCTCGACGATCTGCTCAAGCCGCTGCCAGTCCACCTCGCGCTGCAGGCGGAAGCGGTCCGAGCGCAAGGTTGCCGCGGTAATCGCAGCGGGCGGATTGATCTCATTGTGGCCGAAGAGGTTGAGTGCCATGATTACCCGACCGCCTCCATCCGCTTGGCTTCAAGATAGCGGTCTATCAGGCGGCAGCCGATCGTATCATGCGGCGCCTCGATCACGTCGACGCCCATCTGCCGCAGGCGTTGCAGCACGATGGCGCGCTGGTGAGCGAGCGAGGCGGCAGAAACGGCAGTGGCGATATCCGAAAGCGTCTCCGGCTCTTGCGCCGCGAGCGCATCGAGCTCGGTATCGACCATGGTCACGAAGATCACCAGGTGATGACGCACCAGCCGCGAAACGCTTTCCACCATCAGTTCGGCGGAGGTGGTATCGGTGAAATCGGAAAACAGCACGATCAGGCTGCGGCGTTGCAGCTTGGCTGTCAGCGTCGCCAGCGCCAGCGTGAAATTCGGCTCCTTCGGCACATAGTCGAGCTCTGCAGCAGCGGTCTGCAAGCGGTGGAAGGCGCGTGTATCGGTGACGAAGGGCGTGATCAGGCTGGGCGTGTCGGCAAAGCCGAAGAAGGACACGCGGTCGCCGCCCTTCAGCGCCACATAGCTGGCGGTGAGCGCGGCTGTGACCGCGCGGTCGATGCGCGGCAAGCCGTCGACCGGCTCGCACATGGATTGCCCGCAATCGAAAGCGAATATGATCTGGTTGTCGCGTTCGGCCTCGTTCTCACGCGCGTAAAGCGCCGTATGGCGGGCCGATGCCTTCCAGTCGATCCGGCGGCGGTCCATGCCCGGCTCGTATTCGGACAGTGCTTCGAACTGCGTGCCTTCGCCGCGAATGCGCCGCGCGATCAGGCCGAACTGGGCATCGCGCAGGAAGGCCTGCAAGGTGGGCGAACGCGTTGGCGACAAATCAGGCCATACGCGCAGCTCGTCCTCCAGCGGACGGTACACCTGCCGCACGCCCAGCCCCAGCGGGCCGCTCCAGCGCATCCACACGCCATGCATTTCGCCGATCCCGCGCCGCACCGGCGTGATTTCGCCCGTGCCAGAGAAGACCGGCTCACTTCCGCTGGCAGACAGCGTGAAATGGGCAATTCCACTTTCACCCAGCCGCGGATCGAAGCCGAGCGCCACTTCCGGCGCGCGGGCATTAGCATGCCGGTCAATGTCAGCCAGCACCTTGATCCGGGCGGGCTGGCCAACCTCGGCATCGCTCGGCACCAGCACCTGCATGTCGCGCAGCGGACCCGCCAGCCACCCATCGACCAGCATCACCAGCAGCAGCGCCAGCGCGGCCGCAGGCGCGACCACCCAGGCTGACGGCGCAGTGGCTGCAATCACCACCGCAGCAGGCGCCAGCAAGCCAAGGATGACCAGTATCCACGCCGATGGGACAATGGGGAAGGCGGGCAGATTGAGTTTCACGAAGCTTGCCCCCTCCCGCTTGCGGGAGGGGCAGCACCGGCGAAAGCCTGCGCGAAGGCCCACCCCCGACCCCTCCTGCAAGCGGGAGGGGGGAATGTCGCGCAACGCGTCAACGCGGCGCCTCGGTCTGTTCGACCAGATCTGCTACCAGTTCCTCGATCTGCTTGCCCTCGATTTCGGCAGCTGGCGAGAGCAGCAGGCGGTGGCGCAGACTTGCGGTGGCGAGCGCCTTCACATCGTCAGGGATGACATAGCCGCGCCCGTGCAGCGCGGCGCGGGCGCGGGCGGAATTGGCCAGCAACACGGCCGCGCGCGGCGAGGCTCCGCTGGCGAGTTCGGGGCTTTCGCGCGTCGCGCGCACGAGGTTGACAGTGTAATCGATGATTTCCTTCGCCAAAGTCACCGTGCCGACGGCTTCCTGTGCGGCAGTGATCCTTGCCTGATCTGCCACCTGCACGATGCCGAAATCGTCAAGGCGCGGCGGGCCTGACATGTTGCCGAAACGCTCGACAATGCGCGCTTCTTCCTCGGCACTGGGATAAGGCACCAGAAGCTTGAATGAAAAACGGTCCAGCTGCGCTTCGGGCAGCGGATAGACACCCTGGTTCTCGATCGGGTTCTGCGTGGCGACAACCATGAAGTGATCACCCAGCGAGTGGGTTTCGCCATCCAGCGTCACGCGGCGTTCCTGCATGGCTTCGAGCAGGGCAGCCTGTGTCTTTGGCGGTGTGCGGTTGATCTCGTCTGCCAGCAGCAATTCGCAGAAGATCGGCCCGCGCGTCAGGGTGAACTGGCTGGTCTGGAAGTTGAACAAGTTGGAGCCAAGGATATCGCCCGGCAGCAGGTCCGGCGTGAACTGGATACGCCCGAAATCAAGACCAGTCGCGCGGCTGAAGCACTGGGCAAGGAAGGTCTTCGCCGTGCCGGGCGGGCCTTCGAGCAGCACGTGCCCGCGTGAGATCAGCGCGATCAGCAGGTGCTCGACAGTCTCGTCCTGTCCCACGATGGCCTTGCCCACCTCGTCGCGGATCGACTGCGCCAGCGCGCGCGTCTCGTCCAGTGTCATGCTCATCGCTTCAGCATCCTTTCGATAGCTTTCAATGCGCTTGCCGCGCGTATCATCTCTGCCGGTCCGCGTGCATTGCGCAGCGCGTGGGCCTTTTCGGAAAATGTCGGACCTGCGATTCCCTGCCGTGCCAGCGCGGCATCAATCGCCGCCTCGCGTGTCTCGGGATCGAGAGTGCGGATATTCTGCGTTTCGGCAATGCGCCCGGCAATCACGCTGGCGTATGGCGCGCCGAGCAGGTGCCAACGCCGCGCGCGCTCGATCAGCGCCGCGCCATTGCGCGCCAGTTGGGTCTTGCCGAGGACATGGACTTGCTCTTCCGCCACAGGCGGGCCGAAACGGCGGAACGCACGCCAGCCGATCACGAGGAAGACCAACAACAGGCACAGGGTCGCGGCCAGGAAGGGCGGGCGGAAGGCCAGCGTCAGCAGGTTCTCCGCAGAGCCAAGGCCGGGCAAGGTCATGTCGAACACGATGGAGTAATCATACCCTTCCATCGTTGCATCGATCAGGCTGATGGCAGCCTGTGCCCGCGTCCTGTCAGACAGGCCATAGTTGTTCATCAGGTCCGGCTCGGCAACGATCACCAGCGGATACAAGCCTTCATCCTGGCCGTATTCTTCGTCCTCAGAAAAGCGCACGCCTGCCGCATCCGCGAGGTAGGGGTGATAGCCGTTGCGGTTCCAGTATCCCGCCAGCAGGTCACCCTCGCTATCCGAGATAATCGGAAACAGCTGCCTTTCGGGCAGGTCGGTAATAGCCTGGATGAAATCCTCATCGGGCAGGTCGCCTGAATATCCCAGCCCGCTCCAGCCCCGCGTCTTGCCTTGCGACAATTGCATCGGCTCGAAATCCTCGACTTGCTCGAACCAGAACGGAGTGAATCCCCGCCCCAGCTGCACCCAGTCGGACGGGTTTTCGCCAGCAACCTGATCGGGCAAAGGCGCGCTGTACCATTTGGGCAGGATCACCAGCGTCGGGCCGATATAGCGCCGCAATTCCATCAATTCGTCAAGCTCGGCCGGGTCTGTGTTGAGGCTGGGCGTGAGGACAAGCAGGACCTCATTCTCGCGCACCAGCCTGTCACGCGCGACATCGACCGAGTAACCGCGCAGTTCGAGCAGTTCGGCCAACGCCGAAAAACCATCGAGGGCGTTCGAATTGACATGTGCTGTCCCGGCCCGCTCGCGCTCACCTGTCCAGCCGGCGCCGATGGCATAGAGGAACAGCAGGAAGGCGCCGGAGCCCACGAGCAGCACCAGCACCAGCTTGCCGACACTGAACGGGTTGCTCCTGCGGCTCACGTGCGGGCCTCGCGATACCCAAGGGCGAACTCCGAATAGGCTCTGCGAGCGGCTTGCCAGTCGTCCGCCGAAAGGCTGGTGAGCGCGAACAGGCTGCGCTCGACCCGTTCGGCAATCGTGCCAAAGGCCTTGCGGGCGCTTTCCGGCAGCGCAGGCAGGACGGAAATCTCACGCGCCGTGCTGGATGGTTCGATAAGGTCTGGTCGGATCTCGGCGATCTGGCCGACAGAGCGCATCAGCAACAGGTGCGTTGCCTCGTCATAGCGGCCTTCGCCCGCCAGCCGGTCGGCTTCTTCCAGCAGTTCGAGCGCCTTGGCTTCTTCGGGGACCCAGGCTGTTTCCTCGATTGTGCGCTTGCGGCTGCCGAAGCGGGTGGGGTCGATTATCCGATAGATGGCATAGATGATCAATCCCGCGCCGATCGCCACCAGCACCCAGAAGATTATCGGCCAGGCCGCACCGAAAACTGTCGCCACCGGTTCGAGGATGTCGCCGAGGAAGTCGAACAGGCTTTCCAGCCAGTCCGGCGTTTCGGGCGGGGTTGCATCGGGAAGGTCGATCGGCTGGAACTGGATATCACCGTCGGAACGCAGCGCGTCCCAATCGTCGGCAAAATCGCTATCCCCCGCTAACCTCGTCACAATTTGCTTGGTGGCACGGCTTTGCCGGTGAAGCAACGACTTCGCATTGCGTCAGCGCGATTGTGGTTCCAATATGCCCCGCATGACGCACTACAATTCGGGCGAATATTTGCCGCAGGTCCCGACTGAAGAACGGGTTCGCAAGGTCCTGGTGGTCGGCGGCGGATCGTCGGGCTGGATGGCCGCGACAATGCTCGCCACGGCCTTGTCGAAAGAGATTTCGGTGGAGCTGGTGGAAAGCGATGCCATCGGCATCGTGGGCGTGGGCGAGGCCACGATCCCGCCGATTCAGCAGTTCAACCGCTTTGTGAAGCTGGACGAGGCCGCCTTCATGGCGAGCACGCAGGGCACCTTCAAACTCGGCATCGAGTTCCACAACTGGGGCCGCGTGGGAGACAGGTACCTTCACCAGTTCGGCGCGGTCGGTCGCGAGATCGACCAGCTCGTGAAGCTGCATCACTGGTGGGCGCTTGGCCGGCTGGCTGGCAGCGAAGACTATCCCCAATACCAGGACCTGTTCGTTGCCCGCGCCGCTGCGCGCGAGGATCGCTTCCGGCCGTCGGGGCCGCCGAGAAACGCGCTGCCCAACCGCTATACCCATGCCTATCATTTCGACGCGCATCTCTACGCGGCGCATCTGCGCAAAATCGCGGAATCGCGCGGGGCGAAGCGCCACGAGGGGCGCGTTGTCGATGTCGAAAAGGACGGTGAAACCGGCTTTGTCACCGCGGTTGTCATGGAAGACGGGCGCAGGCTGGAGGCGGACTTCTTCGTCGATTGCTCGGGCTTCCGCAGCCTGCTGCTGGGTGGCGCGCTGGAAGAGCCTTTCGAGGACTGGAGCAAATATATCCCCTCGGACCGCGCGCTGGCTGTGCCCAGCAAGCGGCCTGAAGGAGATATCCGCCCCTATACACAGGGCATCGCGCATCCCGTGGGCTGGCAATGGCGCATCCCGTTGCAGCATCGCACAGGCAACGGCCACGTCTTTGCCAGCGCCTTCTCCTCGGAAAGCGAGGCCGAGGAGCGGCTGCTGGCAAATCTGGAAGGCGAGGCGCTCGATACGCCGCGACTGATCAAGTTCACCACCGGGCGGCGCAAGCGCACATGGGTGAAGAACGTGGTTGCGCTCGGCCTGTCATCGGGTTTCCTCGAACCGCTCGAATCGACGTCGATCCACTTCGTGCAATCCTCGCTGGAGCGGCTGCTCGACTATTTCCCGACGCGGGCGATGGATGCCTCCCTGCTCGAGGCCTACAACATGCGCACCGAGCAGGAATGGACCGATGTGCGCGATTTCATCGTGGCGCATTACCATTTGAGCGAGCGCGATGATTCGGAATTCTGGCGCTACACCCGCAACATGGACGTTCCGGACAGCCTGAAGCACATTATCGAATTGTGGCGCGCGCGCGGCATCCTCGACATTTCGGGCGGGCATCTGTTCCAGCTGGGCAGCTGGTCATCGGTGCTGATCGGCCAGCGGGTGATGCCGGGCGGGGTGCATGCCCTGGCAGACCGGGCGGACCCTGCCTATGCCGCTGCCGAGGTGCGCAAGATCATGGCCGAATGCCGCGCGGCAGCCTCGCAGATGCCGAAGCACACCGACTTCATCGAGAGTTATTGCAAGGCCGTAGCGCCGGAAATGGCCTGAACAACCTCAGCCGCGCTGGCGACCTGACCGGTAGCTGCCAAGCATGCGCACTTCCTTCGCCTGGAACGCGAGTTCTTCCAACGCGCGATCAACCGCAGGATCTCCGGGCGCGCCGACGATATCGGCATAGAACATTGTGGCGTGGAAACTCGCTCCCTTCTGGTAGCTTTCCAGCTTGGTCATGTTGACGCCATTGGTCGCAAAGCACCCCAGCGCCTTGTAGAGCGCTGCGGGCACGTTGTTCACTTCGAAGACGAAGGTGGTCATCGCGTCCTCGCCCGCGAGGGAAGCCGGGTCGAGCGCCGAAGGTGCCAGCACGACGAATCGGGTCGTGTTGTCCTCCGTGTCTTCCACGCGGTTCTCGACAATGGTGAGACCATAGAGGTCTGCCGCGATGGCAGGCGCGATGGCGGCGATGGCCGGATCGCCCAGTTCCTTCACATGCGCGGCTGCACCGGCCGTGTCGGCATGGCTCAGCGGAACGATGTTGCGATCTGCCAAGAACTTGCGCGACTGCCCCAGTGCATGCGCGTGGCTATATGCCGCCTCGAACGGGCCAAGCCGGCCATCTTCACGAGGCACCGCCATCAGCGAATGGTGAATCGGCATGAAGTATTCGCCGACGATCGAAAGGCCGCTTTCCGGCAGCAGGAAGTGGATGTCCGCCACGCGGCCGGCCTGTGAATTCTCAATGGGAATCATCGCGCAGCCGGCGTCACCCTTCTTTACCGCCTCGATCGCCTCGGCAAAGCTGAAGCAGGGCAGCGGTAGGCAATCGGGCGCATATTCCATCGCCGCGCGATGCGAGTTGGCGCCCGGCGCACCCTGGAAAGCCACGGCAATCGCGGGATTCGCGGCAGCGGCGGCGTGCATTTTCTCGACCAGTTCGAGGGCGGGAGTTGGGAAGCTGTGCATGGTGGAAAGCCGCCTAGAACCCACTTCGCCTGCAAACAAGCCACTATCGGCACTTGCGCCAAACGCGATGCGACACTAGAGCGCCCTGCAAACAGGCTCACTCTGGCAGATGAATCATCCATGACTGACCGTCTTAATACCATTTTCGGCTGGCTGCTTTTTGCCGGCGTCGTTGCTCTCATGCTCCGTTTCGTGATGGGCTTTGTCATGCCCGATGCGGAACGGCCGGAACAACTCGGCTACGTCATCGAAGGCGTGGACACCGGCGACGGTGCGGCGCAGGGTCCGGCACTTGCCACCCTGCTCGCCATGGGCGATGCGGCTGCGGGTGCCAATTCCTTCGCCAAGTGCGTGGCTTGCCACACGATCGAAGCTGGCGGAGCCGAAGGCATCGGCCCGAACCTGCACGGCGTGCTGGGCACTGCCATTGCCACCCATGCTCCGGGCTTCGCCTATTCCAGCGCGCTGGCCGATCATGGCGGTGAGTGGAATTACGAGAACATGGACGCATGGCTTGCCAGCCCGCGTGCTTTCGCCAATGGCACCAAGATGAGCTTTGCCGGCCTGTCCGATCCTCAGGAACGCGCCAATGTGATCCTGTATATGCTGGAGAACGGCGGCGGCCCGCCTTTGCCCGAACCGCCGGCTGAAGAGCCTGTTGCTGAAGAAGGCGCAACCGGTGAAGCCGCTGTCGAGGAAGTGACCGACGAAGGTGTCGATGCCGATTCGATGGAAGCAGCCGACGCAGGCTGATCGCTTCAATCACATCGCTTGCATGAATTGGGCCGGGGTCATTCCCGGCCTTTTTCGTATCAGCTTTCGCGACCCTTGAAGCCCTGTGCGATCACATACCACTCGGAAGATCCCTTGCGGCTTGCCGGCGGCTTGGCGTGCTTGACCGACTTGAAGTGCTTCTTGAGCAGGTCGAGCAGGTCCTTGTCGGTTCCGCCAGCCAGCACCTTGGCGATGAAGGCCCCGCCTTCCTCCAGTGTTTCACAGGCGAACCAGGCGGCCGCCTCGACGAGCGCCATGGTCCGCAGATGGTCGGTTTGCTTGTGGCCGACAGTGTTCGCCGCCATGTCCGACATCACGAGGTCCGGCGGGCCGTCCAGCGCGTCTTCAAGCATTTGCGGCGCGGCATCGTCCATGAAATCCATCTGGAAGATCGTCACACCCTCGATCGGTTCGGTCTCCAGCAGATCGATGCCGACAACGCCCGCTCTTGGCGCCCGTTTGCGCACGACCTGTGACCAGCCGCCCGGCGTGATGCCCAGATCCACGACGCGCTTTGCCCCGCGCACCAGGCTGAAGCGATCGTCCAGCTCGATCAGCTTGTAGGCCGCGCGGCTGCGATAGCCATCGGCCTTCGCCTGTTTCACGTAAGGGTCGTTCAACTGCCGCTCCAGCCAGCGCTGCGAACTCGCCTTGCGTTTTTTCGCGGTCTTCAACCGGCGATCCGGTTCCTTGCCTGCGCGGGTCATTTTGAGTGAGCACGCGCATCCGCGCGCGCCTCCTCGACGCTGATCCCTTCGTCGTGCGGACTGCGGGGCATCTGCGGGCGGGCGGTCGCCCTTTGGTTCGACCCTTGGTCGAACTTGGCGCATGTCGGCTTCACTTTCCGCCTCCGTTTGGCCGCAAGGCGTGCTGCTTTTCGATGCCTTCGGCATCGGCACTCATCATCGAACGCAGGATGCCCTCGCGAATGCCGCGGTCTGCCACGCCAAGCCGCGGGGCAGGCCAGATGTCGAGGATCGCCTCAAGAATTGCGCAGCCTGCCACCACCAGGTCTGCCCGTTCCTGGCCGATGCAGGGCAATTGCCGGCGTTGTTCTGGCGACATGGCGGACAGCTGGCCGGAAATCGCGCGCATCGAACTGGCAGGCACGATCAGCCCGTCCACCGCGCGCCTGTCATACTGCGGCAGGTCCAGGTGGAGGCTGGCGAGCGTGGTCACCGTCCCGCTGGTGCCGAGCAGCCGCAGGTCCGGCGTGCGCTTGTGATCGATGCGCTTGGCGAAACCGGCAAAGCTCTCGGATACCAGCCGCTTCATTTCGGCATAGCGGGCAAGGCGGCCTGCCTCGTCCTCGGCTTCCTCGCCAACGGTCTCGGTCAGCGAGACGACGCCCCAGGGCACGCTCTGCCAGTCAAGGATATGCGGCACGGGCGCGCCTGTCTCGATCAGCACAAGCTCGGTCGATCCACCGCCAATATCGAAGATCACGGCCGGGCCGATCCCGTCTTCCAGCAGGATATGGCATCCCAGCACGGCAAGGCGCGCCTCTTCCTCGGCGCTGATGATGTCGAGCACGATGCCGGTTTCCTTGCGCACACGCTCGATAAAGGCCTCGCCGTTCTCGGCACGGCGACAGGCTTCGGTGGCAACCGAGCGGGCAAGGTGGACGTTGCGCTTTTTCAGCTTGTCCGAACATATCTTCAGCGCGCCGACTGCGCGGTCCATCGCCTGCTGCGACAGGCGGCCGGTCTGCGCCAGCCCTTCGCCCAGCCGCACAACGCGGCTGAAGGCATCGATCACCACGAAGTTCTCGTCAGAGGGCTTGGCGATCAGCAAGCGGCAATTGTTGGTGCCAAGGTCAATCGCGGCATAGGCCTGACGATAGTTGTTGTGCGGAGGGCGACGCCATGCGGTTCCGTTTCCGGCTGACGCGCCGTTATTGGCTTTTGTGCTGGTGCCGGATTCCGGGCGCCTTTTGGTCGGCTTCCTGTCAGGGCGGCGATTGCGCCTGCCCTTTCGATCACCGGCCTTTGTGCTGCGGCCGTCCGGCGGAGAGATGTCCGCCATCTTCTGTAAAACTCACTACTTCCAATACCCGCCACATGAGCGGAACCTGACATCAGGCTAGCCGATGGGCCGGTTTGTAGCAAGGATGCTGCGCTTACCCTTCGCCGCGCGTTGCCGGACTGCGCGCCGGGGCAAGCAGGGCGGGGAGCAGTTCGACGTCGCGCTTGGCAAGCGGATCGTCCACCCCGATTGTGATGTCTGCCTGCGCCACATCGTCACGATATGTGCCGTGCAAATGATCCCAGATGGCGATGCCGCTGGACCAGTTGCTGTCCATCTCGGACAGGTCCTGGCTGTGGTGGATGCCGTGCATCTTAGGTGTCGTTGTGATGCGGCTGAGGGCCTTGTCCCACCCCTTGGGCAGCCTTGTGTTCGAATGGTGGAACAGCACGGACATGACGAAGAAGAGCTGCCAGCCTGCCAGCATGCGCGGGCTCACGCCAGACACGCGCACCTGCACCAGCCGCCATGGCAGGGAAACGAGCATATCGAGGAAATGGAAACGCACGGCGGTGCTCATGTCCATGTCCGGATCGACATGGTGCACGCGGTGGAAACGCCACAGGAACGGCACTTTGTGCGTGGCAATGTGCCAGAGGTAGAAGCCGTAATCCATCGCGAGGAAGGCCGCCGCCTTGCCGATCAATCCGCCGCCCAGCCAGTGCTGGATGCCGCGCTTTTCACTGGCGTTGCGCCGGGCGATGGCCTGTGTGGTGGGGGCCTCGCTCGCCATGATCATCGCCTGGCAGCTGGCCCCCATGGCAAGGTTGCGCAATGTTCGCGGGATCACCTCGTGCTTCTGTCTGCGCAGCGGGCGTTTGCGTTCCGCAAGCGCAATCGCGCCCACCGCACCAAGGGTGACGGCAAGGCCTGCCAGCTTGAGGAATCGCGACGCCATAGCGGCCCGATCATGGGGGTTCGCCAAAGGCCCGTCCAGCGTATAGGAAATGGCGATGACCCAAGCCCGCCAGCCAAAGATTGCCCTGTTCGCCCGCTATCCCACGCCGGGACAGGCCAAGACGCGGCTGATCCCGGCGCTGGGAGAGGAAGGCGCGGCGCAGCTTCACCGCAAGCTAGTGGAGCGTACCATCGCCACCATCCGCGAGGCTGGCGTTCCCTTTGCCGTCTGGTTCACCGGAGCCTCGCGAGAGGGTTTTGCCGCGTGGCTGGGGGATGATGTCGAACTGTTCGAGCAGGGCGAGGGAGACCTGGGCGAGCGCCTCGCGCGCGTGCCTGCACCTGCCATCCTGCTCGGTGCCGATTTGCCGGACTTGCCTGCGCTGTATCTGCGGCAGGCAGTCAGCGGCCTTGCTGCCAGCCACACGGTGATCGGCCCGGCCTTCGATGGCGGATATTACCTGCTCGGCTTCAACAAGCCGGTGCCCTTCGTGTTCAGCGATATGCCCTGGGGCGAGAACACGGTGATGGAAGAAACGCTCGCCCGCCTTGCCGATCACGAGCTTTCCACGCTGATGCTCAAGCCGCTGGGCGATTGCGATAGGCCCGAGGATCTCGTCCATTTCCCCGGCCTTGTCCCGTGATGTGCATTTCCATCGTCATTCCCATGCTCAATGAGGAGGCTGCGCTGCCACGGCTTTCAGAGGTACTGGGTGCGCTCGATCCGAAACCGCATGAGGTGCTGTGCGTCGACGGCGGCAGCACCGATCGCAGCATGGAAATGGCTCGCGACTTTGGCTGGCGCATGGTGGAAAGCCCGCGCGGGCGAGGGGTGCAGATCAACACCGGGGTCGAAGTCGCGACCGGCGACTATGTGCTGGTCCTGCACGCAGACACTTACCCGCCCATCGATGCCATGCAGGTGATTGCAGAAACGCTGGCGGACCCGAAGATTGCGCTCGCCAGCTTCACGCCGGTTATCAAGGGGCCGGAGAAGACCCGCTGGGGCACCACGGCGCACAATTGGGCCAAGACCTGGTACGCGCCCTTGCTGTTCCGTCCGCATTTGTTCGCGCGCGGCGTGCGCCTGCTGTTCGGCGATCACGGCATGTTCTTCCGCCGCGACCAGTTCCTGGCAGTCGGCGGTTGCGACCCTTCAGCGCGAGTGATGGAGGAGGCAGATATCTGCGTGAAACTGGCTGAGCTCGGGCGGGTGAAGCTGGTGCCGCGCCGCATCGAAACCAGTGACCGGCGCATTGCCGAATGGGGCGCGCTCAAGGCCAACTGGATTTACCTGAAAGTCGGTTTCCTGTGGGCTATGGGTGTGCGGCAGCGGCTTGAGCGGCTGTATCCTGACGTTCGTTAGGAGCTGCGGGAAGGTATCCGGCAGAAATGCCGTAAGCAATCAGCCGGTCGAGCCATGCATCATCAGTGGGCGCGCATTCCAGACCGGTCAACGCACGGAACTTCGCATCGTCAAAGCGCGGGTTGCGGGTGAAATAGCTCCCGAAAGTCGCCACCATGCGGCTCCCCACGCGCAGTTCGATGGCGCTGAGCGCTGCGGGATCGTATTCGCTTGGGCGGACGACCAGCGGGTCAGGGAAATGCGCCACCCGCGCCACGCCATGCGCCAGCGCGGCAGAGGGAAGCGGGCTGGCGGCCGTCAGGTGATAGTATCCGCCATCACCTTCATCCATCCGCTCGGCAATGCGGGCGATGCCTTCTGCCACATGGTTGATGGGCACAAGGTCCAGCGTCGAGGCCGGATCGGCGGGAAAGGTGCTCACCTTGCCGCGCGCCATCAGGCGGAAGACGTTGCACAATGAAGGGAAGTCGCGGATCTGCCCGGTCTGCGAATGGCCCAGTGTGATCGAGGGGCGGGCAATGGCGAAGGGCAATCCGCTTGCCGCCACCAGCGCCTCGCCGCGCGCCTTGCTTGCCTCGTAATTGTTCGCGAATTGCGTGCCTGCCGGCACCGGGCCTTCCGCAATCACGCCTTCGGCAATCCCGCAGACATAGGCGGTGCTGACATGCAGGAAGCGTGCGCCTGCCGCCTTGGCAAAGTCCAGCGCATTGGCGGTGCCCAGCACATTGTCGCGCTCAAGCTCCTCCTCCGGCGCGTCGAAGGTGAGCGAGGCAGCGCAGTGGATGACAAGGTCGATGTCATGCTCCGCCGGGGCGAGCCCCATCAGCGGCAAGGTGACATCGCCCGGGACAATGCGCGCCACCGGCACATCCGCGCCATCATTGCCGCGCACCTCTCGCGTCCGACGCACCATCGCAGTCACTGCATGTCCGCTCGCCACCAGGCGCGCGCAGACCTCGCCGCCGATCAGCCCGGCGGAGCCTGTGACCAGTATGTTCAACAACAGGGTGCCGCTTCGCTCTTGGCCGGGTTGGCATCACTCTGGCCGAAAGGAACAGCCGTGCCGCAACCGGGGAAGACGCCGTAATGCATGTCAAAATTGCCGATGAAGTCGAAATGCGGTGCAAAGCGCGTTTCGGCCAGCATCAGCCATGAATTGCCGCAAACCGGGAAAATCCGCCCGCGTTCAATGGCGTGGTGATCGTCGAGGTGGAACATCTGCTCCTCGCCCGGCACGGTGCCCTTGTAGACCACCGCCTGACCATAATCCTCGCATTGTGGCTCCAGCCCCGCCAGCTTGAACAGGCGATAGGTGGCAGAGACGAAGGAGATGCCTTCCAGCTTCTTCGCCACCTCGGCATCGTTGATGCCCAGCGGGCGGTCCGTGACGAGGCGGGGGTCCGCAAAACCGGCGCGCTTCGCCAGCATGTCGAAATCGCCCCAATAGAGCGCGCCGGACAGGCACTCGCCGTGCAGCACGGGATCGTTGAGCAGATGCGCAGGCACGCGCCGATCGGCATAGACATCGGAGAAATAGAGCTCTCCGCCCGGTTTCAGCAGGCGGTGCGCGGCGCGGAACACCGCCTCCTTGTCAGCCACAAGGTTGATCACGCAGTTGGAGACGATCACGTCGAAGCTCTCGGGCTCAAGGCCCAAATCGTCGAGTTTCTCGATATCGCCTTCGACGAAGCGGACATTGCGGTAGCCGAAGCGCTCGGCATGCCAATCGAGGTGCTCATTCGCGATCGCAAGCTGCTCGGGTGTGGCATCGACGCCGGTCACACTGCCATTCGCGCCAACCATCTGCGCCAGCAAATAGGCATCCTGCCCAGCGCCGGAACCCAGATCGAGCACGTTGCAGCCCTCAACCGCCTGCGGGACGACGAGGCCGCAGCCGTAATAGCGCGCCTTCACCTCCGGATGGACATTGGCGAGCGCGTCGAGAATTGCGGCGGCGGGTGCTTCGAGCGTACAGCAGGCGTCTGTGCGCAAATCCGCGCTGCCGCCCAGCACCTTGCCGTAATAATCCTGCGAATTTTCCAGATTCATGAAACCAGCCGTCCCTTGTGTGCGAATGTTTGCAGCATAGACAGGAACACTGTCGCTTCGCACGGCTTTTCGGTTACCTTGGGGTCCAATGGATTATTCGCATGACGTGATTGTGATTGGCGGCGGGGCCGCTGGCCTGACGGCGGCGGGCGGCTGCGCGCTGTTCGGGCTGCAGGTGGCGCTGATCGAAAAAGGCGCGATGGGCGGCGAATGCCTCAACAATGGCTGCGTGCCGTCCAAGGCGATCATTTCCTCAGCCCGCCGTGCGGCAGAAGCGCGCGAGGAGAAGCGGCTGGGTGTGCAACTCGCCGCGCCGCAAGTCGACTGGATGGGCGTGCACAAGCACATCCACGATGCCATCGCCGCGATTGCTCCGCATGATTCGCAGGAACGATTCGAGGCCATGGGCTGCGAGGTTCTGCGCGACCATGCGACGATTTTGGATCGCAACACGGTGGAAGTCGCAGGCCGCAAGCTTACCGCGCCGCGCATCGTGATCGCCACCGGTTCCGAGCCTTTCGTCCCGCCGATCGAGGGCATCGGCGATGTGCCTTACCTCACCAACGAAAACCTGTTCGAACTGACCGAGCAGCCTGAACACCTGCTGATCGTGGGGGGCGGGGTGATCGGCATGGAAATGGGGCAGAGCTTCCGCAGGTTGGGCAGCGAAGTCACCATCCTCAACCCCGGCCCGCTTATGGGGCGCGATGATCCCGATTCCGTCGCGCTGGTGAAAGCGCGCATGGAGCAGGAGGGCGTGCGCTTTGTAACCGGCAAGGCGGTGAAGGCAGGTGGTAGCATCGGAGCGATCACGCTGGAGACCGATAGCGGTGAGCGGCTTACCGGCTCGCACCTGCTTCTCGCAGTCGGGCGAAAGGCGCGCGTATCGGGTTATGGACTGGAGAACACCGGCATCAAGCTGGGACGCAATGGCATCAAGGTCGACGCACGCCGTCGCACGTCGGTGAAGAACATCTATGCCATCGGCGATTGCCGCGAAGGCCCGCGGCTGACGCATGTTTCTGGCTATGAAGGTTCCAACGTCGCGCTCGAAATCGCCACCGGTTTGCCGACCAAGGTCGATTGGCGCGCGCTGCCATGGTGCACCTACACCTCGCCCGAAGTCGCGCAGATCGGCATGACCGAGGCCGAAGCGCGCGAGGCGCATGGCGATGCCATCACGATCCAGCACGAAGGCTTTGACCACAATGACCGCGCCGTTGCCGAAGGCGCGGCGGCAGGCCATATGAAGCTGGTGATGAAGGGCAAGAAAGTGCTCGGCGCCAGCGTGGTGGGCGAGAATGCGGGAGACCTGCTGCTGCCGATCAGCCAGATGATCACCGGCAAGGCTTCCAGTTTCGCGCTCGGCAGTGCCATCATCGCCTATCCCACCCGTTCGGAAATCACCAAGGCGCTGGCTTTCAAGGCGTGGGAGCCAACCGTGTTCGGCTCTCTACCGAAAAGTTATGCCCGTCTGGTGGCGAAGTTGCGTAGGCTCTTCTGATGGCAACACGCAGCAAAAGCCGCAACGCGCCCGCGGGGCCATCGCCTTTCGCGATTGCAGACAAGCAGCCGCTGAAACGGGGAAAGTTCGCTGATCCGGATGTGACTGCAGATGGCTCGCAGCGGGCCACGGTGGCGCTCGACCATCTCGACACGCTGTGGCTCAACACCGGCACGCTGTGCAACCTGGCTTGCGCCAGCTGCTATATCGAAAGCTCGCCTACCAATGATGCGCTGGTCTATCTGACGGCAGAGGAAGCGGCGCGCTTCTATGACGAGATCGCCGCGTCAGGACGCACAGTGCGCGAGATTGGCTTCACCGGCGGCGAGCCGTTCATGAACCCGCATTTCCTCGCCATGCTGGAGGATGCGCTGGAGCGCGGCCACGAGGCACTGGTGCTGACCAATGCGATGAAGCCGATGCGCCGCCATGAAGAGGCGCTGCTGGCGCTGAAGGAACGCTTCGGCGGCAAGCTGACGCTGCGCGTTTCCATCGATCACCACACGCCGCAAGTGCACGAAGGCGAGCGCGGGCCAAACAGCTGGCAACCGATGATCGATGGTTTGCAGTGGCTCTCGGCAGAGGGCTTTTCCATCGCCGCAGCAGGCCGCTCGCTGGCGGGCGAGGACATGGCTGCGGCGCGCACTGCCTATGCCGCGCTGTTTGGCCGTGAAGGCATCGCCATCGACGCGGGCGACCCGGCGCGGCTGGTGCTGTTCCCGGAAATGGACGAGAGCGCCGACGCGCCCGAGATCACCACCGCCTGCTGGGGGATACTCGGCAAATCGCCAGCCGATGTGATGTGTTCGAACAGCCGCATGGTCGTCCACCGCAAGGGAGAGGAGCACGCGCGCGTCGTCGCCTGCACCCTGTTGCCCTATGCCGATGGCTTTGACCTGGGTGAAACGCTGGCCGAAGCGGACCGCGAAGTCTCCCTCAACCATCCGCATTGCGCGCGCTTCTGCGTGCTTGGCGGGGCGAGCTGTTCGGCCTGAGCTGGATATTCTTCGCATTCCGTGCGTTAAGGCGCGCATGGGTCCAAGAATTCTCGCCGCCGCCGCGCTGGTCGGCCTCGCACCACCTGCTGCTGCACAGACTGCCATCGATGGCACCTATGTCGATTCGGGCGGCTTTGTCGAAATCACCGTCGAGCGTTGCGGCGCTGCCCGCTGCGGCACGATCACCCGCATCATCCGCAACAAGCCGGGGGAGAGCAATCGCGACCGGCACAATGACGATCCCGCGCTGCGCAACCGGCCGATCCTCGGCATCACCCTGCTCAAGGATCTGCGCTGGGATGACGGTGCCTGGCGCGGCGAGGTCTACAATCCCGAAGACGGCGGAACCTACCGCACCGAGGTGCGCCCTGCCGCCAATGGCGCGCTGGAAGTGAAGGGTTGCGTCACCTTCATTTGCCGCACCCGCATCTGGCCCGCGGCCAATTGATCGAAAACCGCACGAGCGCCCCTTGACCGAATCCCGGACGCGGGCTAGTGGCGCGCGCTCTGCTGCCCCGTCGTCTAATGGTAAGACTACGGACTCTGACTCCGTCAATTGAGGTTCGAATCCTCACGGGGCATCCAGACTTTCCTGAAATTAGCAGCATCAGGCATCCCGCTCACCGGGCAGGGCCTCGCCGTGTACGTCTGCCTTCAGCTGGCGGGTGTAGAACCAGCCGATGCCGATGAGGCACAGCCCCAGAGCCAAGAAGGATGCGATGCGGGCGAGACCTTCGAGGCCAGCGGCGTCGAACAGGAACACCTTGCACACCGCGAGCAGCATCAGCACCAGCGAACCGATGCGCCAGCTGCGCTGCTTCTTCCATGCGCCCCAGCCAAGGAAAGCCAGCGCCAGCGCAATCGCGCCGATCGATCGGAGCAGGTCTTCCTGCTGGCTCATCGCGACTTCCGTGAGCATGCTGCCCGAGAAGCCGTGGCGCAGGGTTGAGAGCGCGAGCAAACCAAGCAGCACCATCACGACGCCATCGAAGACGGGGCGCAATTGCTGGCGGAAGCCTGTCAGCTGGCCCGGCAAGGCTATCAGTGCCGCGATGGCGAGGCCGTAGGCAGGCAGCAACAGGTTCGCCAGTGGCATGCCGCCCACCGCCTGCTCGCTCCACAGCGGATTGTGCAGCAACAGCGTGAAGGTGCTGAAATGGGCGAGGGCGATCGTGGCCATGCCGATCCCGGCAGCGCGCTGCCATGCCCACTTCTGTGCGCTCACCAGCAGGGCGATGGCGGGTGCAGCGAACAGCGCCTGCCACACGGTGCGCTCGGCAAGGCCCAGCAGGGCGAACTGCTCGATATCCGTGATGCCGAACAGCTGCTTGTAGAGCATGTGGCCAAAGACCAATGCCAGCGCGCCGCCAATGGACCAGCCGACAGTGCGGCGATTGGCAAAGAAGCGCGGCGTCAGCATCAGCGATCCGATCCACGCGACGATCAGCGGTGGCAACTGCTGCGCGGCCATCTCAATCAAGTCAGGTTGGGGCGCAAACATCGGGTCTCCTGCAAGGGCAGCCGCGCCGCCGACCAGCCAGAAGCCCAGCGGAGGCAGAGCCCAGAGAAAGCCGATCACCAGCGTGAAGCCGTGTGCCGTTGTCCAGCGCATGTGCACGGCGAGCACCAGCGCAGAGAGCGCGACCACGGCGGGGATGCAGTCGCCCGGAACCAGTTGCGCCAGAGCACCATAGGCGAAGGGAACGGCGAACAACTGGGCAGCGCGTGCGCTGTGGCCATTGGCTTCCTTCCAGGCGATCGCCGCAAAGGGCAGGGAGACGGCCAGCCATCGCAGGGCATTGGCGAGGCTGGCGCCTTCCTCGCCGATCAGACGGGCATATTCGGCGAAGTCGGCCGTGGCGGCCAGAACCACGACGCCAGCCATGGCGATGACGCCCGGCAGGCTCCGGGCAGTCTCGCAATTGCGCCTGATCAGCAGCACGAAAACGGCGGCAAAGAGAGCGGCGATAACCAGCGGCGCGGCCCAATCCGGCGTTGCCAGCAAGCCGCTTGCGCCCAGCAAGGCGGAGACCGAAGCGAGCAGGCCGGTGGCCGGCAGATTGAAGCCGCTTCCCGTTGCTGCGGGCCATGCCTTGCGCAAGGCGATAGCAGGCGCAATGGCAAGCGCCACTGCGGCGGCGGCAAGCGCCATATGCGGTTTGCCGATCAGTGGCACCCACAGCTGCACGCACAGCGCGGCCAGCAGGGCTACAGGATAAAGCGCGAGCTGCGCCCAATCGACTGCGGACGCCTTGTCGCGCAACACATGCGCCAAGGGCGGCGCGATGAAGATCGCGGCCATGCTGGCAGACACGATGGCCAGCCAGTTGCTCGCCGGATCAGGCCAGGAGGCGATGAGGAAGGCGGAAAGGCCTGCAGACATCGCCCCCGCCTCGCGCAGGCGCTGGTTCTGCCAGCCGAGCACGGCAATCGCTGCGCCGAGCAAGCCATAGACGCCCCATGACAGGAGCGAATAGCCGCTCTGGTCCACCATCACCGCGATCTGCAGCGTGGCGATGGCGCATGCGGCCACCCGGCCCACACGGCCCAGCACGCCTTCGCCCATAAGTGCAGGCAGCATGGTGCCGATCAGCACCAGATAGCCGCCAAGCGAGAGCACGCCAGCCTCGTCATGCGGGCCGGTGAACAGCATCAGCGCGCCCCAACCGAGGCCGCCGCCGAGGGCAGCAAGGCCCAGCCAGCTGCGCTCCTGCTTCTGGCCGGTGTAGACGAGCCCGCCCGTGACCAGCGCAAGGTATGTTGCGAGCAGCGGCAGGTTGGGATCATTGGCACCGGCGAGCGCAGGTGCGGCAAAACCGCCCAGCAGGCCGAGAACGGCGCTTGGCAATCCGAAGCGGAACGACAGCAGGATCGCCAGCCCGGTCACGCCAGCAAGCCCTGCAAAGGCCACGCCGCCGCCGATCAGGCCGTAATGCGATCCGGCGAGGTAGAAGCTGGCATAGAGCGTGGCGAGGCCCGCACCGGCGAGAGCTTGGCGCACGCGCGGATCAGCAAGGCGCTGTTCGAAGCGGTGCGCCAGTTCGGCTGCGGCGACCAGCAATGTGCCGAAAGTGAAACCCAGCGCGACGCGGACATATTCGTTGAGCAAG
Organism: Alphaproteobacteria bacterium; assembly: GCA_030431435.1. GTDB lineage: Bacteria > Pseudomonadota > Alphaproteobacteria > Sphingomonadales > Sphingomonadaceae > Alteraurantiacibacter. The sequence continues at coordinate 29,930 of JAUIJI010000020.1, forward strand.
CCGTTTTCGATCGACCAGCTGACCAGGAAGAAACCGGCAATGGCGAGCGTGATGCCACCCGCCCAGATCGGCAGGAGGCGGCCGAAGATATCCTCGAAATCGAAGGAGGGGCGCCAGCCGCGGCGGGCAGGAGCAGGCTCATCGTCCTGCTGTGGTGGAGGTGCGGGAGTGGAGGTGACCGGTTCGGCAGCGGCCTTGCGTGCGACTGCGGGGACAGCGGGCGGCGTTGGCTGCGGGCGTGGTTCCTCCGGCGGCGGAGCGGGCGCTGGTTGCGGCTTTTCCGAAACCTGTCGCTCCGGCGCTTGTGCGCTCGCCTCACGCTTGTCGGCATCAGCTTGCCAGCGGGCGTCCTGCAAATCGTCCAGCGCGTTGCGCAGATAGGCGGTTTGCCTTTCGAGGATGTCGACGCGGTTCCACAGCCAGGCGAGAACGCCGGCAAGGCCGAGCAGGATCAGAAGTTCCATTGCACTTCCCTTCACGTGAATCGGATCGTGACTGCCTAGCGGCTAAATGAACATCGTTCAATTAAAAAATGAACAGTGTATATTTTTGTCTCAGGTCATGTTCCCGAAAGGCTGCCTAGCCAATTCCCACGCATCGCCCTAAGGCAGCCCAAAGCAATTGGGAGGATCCACCTTGGACAAGCGCCGCGACGGTCGCGAACACGACCATGATCTGGTCAACCGCAAGTTTTACCCCGCCGAAATGGAAGTCGGCTTTGCCGAATCCGATCCTTCGGACACGCCGCAAACCCGCCACCCGACTTACAAGCTGGCCTTCCGCGACACCGATTTCCTGCTGCGCGAGGAATTGCGCCCGGTGCGCTTCCAGCTCGAACTGCTCAAGCCGACCATGGTGCTGGACGAGGCGCGCGTGGGCTCCACGCTGGTGATGTATGGTTCCGCCCGCATCCCTGCGCCCGAACAGATCGACGATGTCTTCGCCAGGGCCGATACGCCTGAAAAAAAGAAGATCGCCGAAAAGCTGGCGGAAAAATCACGCTATTATGTCGAGGCGCACAAGCTGGCCAAGATGGCGACCGAAAAGTCGATCATCGAGGATGGCATGCGCCAGTTCGTGGTGTGTTCTGGCGGCGGCCCGTCGATCATGGAAGCGGCCAATCGCGGGGCGAGCGATGCTGGCGGCGAGAGCATCGGCCTCAACATCGTGCTGCCGCACGAGCAGGCGCCGAACGCCTATGTGACGCCCTATCTGTCGCTCAATTTCCATTATTTCGCGCTCAGGAAAATGCACTTCCTGATCCGCGCCCGCGCCGTGGCCGTGTTCCCCGGCGGGTTCGGCACCTGTGACGAGCTGTTCGAATTGCTCACGCTGATCCAGACCGGCAAGATGAAGCCGATCCCGATCCTGCTGTTCGGCAAGAATTTCTGGGACAACGTCATCAACTTCGATGCGCTGGTGGAGGAAGGCACGATCAATGCTGACGACCTCGACCTGTTCACCCGCTGCGAGACGGCGGATGAGGCGTGGCGGCACATCGCGGAATTTTACGAACTGAAGCGGTGACCTTCTGCTCCCATCCCGCCTGCGGGAGGGGTTGGGGCTGGGCATGGGCCCGGGAGGGCCCACCCCGCTGCGACTAGGTTCGCCTTCGGCTCCCCAAGTCTCGCTGCCCCTCCCGCAAGCGGGAGGGGAGAGTCTAGCGCGGCAGGTAAACCCCCATCGGGCCGTTGCCTGCGCCGAAACCCGGAGCGGCTTCCAGCGCCTTGCGGACGAACTGGCGCGCTTGATCCACGGCTTCATCGAGCGGCAGGCCGTGCCCCATCAGGGTGGCTATGGCGCTGGCGAGCGTGCAGCCGGTGCCGTGAGAGTGCTTGGTTTCGATACGAGGAGCACTCCAAGCTGTTTCGTTCCAGAAACCTTCTGCGCTCGATGTATATAGCGTGTCGATTATCAGATTATTCGTGCTCACTGGCACCGAGCCTTCGGAAATGAGCAACCCGCCTTTCCAGTGACCGCCCTTGGCCAGAACAGCGCTTTCGCCCTTGCTCTCAAGAAGTTTGCCGGCTGCATCAGACATATCAAGTTCGTTGTTGATCTTCATGCCAGCCAGGCGTTCCAGCTCAGGCACATTGGGCGTGGTCAACGTCGCCAGTTCCATCAGCCATTCGAACACTTCGATCGTCGCCTCATCCGCCAGCACACTGCCGCTGGTGGCGACCATCACGGGGTCGAAAATGATCGGGCAGGGCAGGTCTTCCAGCCGGTCTGCCACAACCTCGGCGATATCCGCGCTGCCGAGCATGCCGATCTTCACCGCATCCACTCCGATATCGGACATGCAGGCATCCATCTGCGCGGCAACGAAATCGGGCGACAGCGTCTCTACGCTGGTCACGCCCTTACTGTTCTGCGCGGTCACGGCGGTTATCGCGGTCATGGCATAACCGCCGAGCATGGTGATGGCCTTGATATCCGCCTGAATGCCTGCGCCGCCGGAACTGTCCGATCCGGCAATTGCCAGCACGCGGGGCGGGCGGTTGGTCAAACGGCGCTCTCCACCGCAGCGCAGATGTCGTCCACCAGGCGGTGGACCTTCGCCTCGTCATCGCCTTCTGCCATCACGCGGATCAGCGGCTCGGTGCCGGACTTGCGGATCACCAGCCTGCCCGATCCGGCAAGGTCGGCCTCCGCCGAAGCAATGACTTCCTTCACAGATGCGGC
>JAUIJI010000148.1 GCA_030431435.1 Alphaproteobacteria bacterium
AAACTCGTCAAGGACAAGGATGCGCCGGTGATGGATTACGGCTGCGGCACCGGCCTTTCCGGTGTGGCGCTGGACGAGGCGGGATTTTCCCATATCGACGGGGCCGACCTGTCACAGAAGATGCTCGACATCGCGCGCGGCACCAAGGTTTACGAGAAGCTTGACCTTATCGAACCCGATGCAGAACTCGATCGCGACCTTGGCCAGTACGGCCTGATCGTGGCCGTCGGCGTGATCAGCAAGGGTGCCGCACCGCCCTCGCTCTACAACGACATGCTCAACGTCATGGCTCCGGGCGCGATCCTCGCTTTCTCCATGAATGATCTCAGCCTGGCCGAGGACGAATACACCGCGCTGGTTCCCGCCAGCGTCGATGACGGCAAGGTCAAGCTGCTGCACGAGGAATACGGGCCCCACCTCACCAAATATGGCGACAATTCGAAGTCCAAGGTCTTCGTCGTCCAGAAACGCTGAACCTTCTTTCCTTGCATGCCCCCCGTTCTGGCATAAGCTTGCGCCAGAACGGGAGGGATGCATGACGATTTCACGCGAGAGAGGCTGGCGGGCGCTGCTGGCGCTGGCGAGCCTTTCCCTGGTTTCCACACCAGCCGACGCACAGGACGCCACCCCCGCGCGAGCTGTACTGGAACAGGCGGCAGAGGCGATGGGCGGCCTGGAACGGCTCGAGGCGCTCGACAATGTCGTGCTCACCGGCTTCGGCCAGCGCGTCTACCACAATGGCGGCGGCCTTATCACGGGCGAGGCGCACGCCCCTGGCAAATGGCAATCGGTCACCGATGCACAGCGCAGCTTCGATCTGCAGGGCGAACGCGCGCTGAACCAGGAACGGCGCAGCTACCAGTTTCCCTTCGCCGGCATGTTCGGCCTCGATTTCGCGCGGCGTGCCACGGTGCAAACCGGCTCGCAATTGCTCGACCACCCGCTACCGGCATTGCTCGAAGCGCTGGATGCGGAAACAGAGCTTGGGGCGGTATCGGTCGAGGATGGCATTATCCTTGTCCAGTTTACCCCTGAGGGAGCGCGCGCTCCGGCATGGATCGGGATCGATCCACGCACCCACCTGCCGCTGTTCACCCGCTGGATCACGCCAGACGTGAACCTGGGCGACCTCACCCATACGGCGTGGTTTTCCGGCTATTCCCCGTTTGATGGCGTGCAACTGCCGATGGGCCTGATGAACCGGCTCGACTGGCGCGACCAGGTGACGCTGATGTTCCAGGTCGATTCCTACAGGTTGGACCTGCCCGATGCCCAGATGCCGCCTTTCCCCGATGCCGGGCCCACCACCGATCCCGGCGCGCCTGCCCTTGCCAGGGTGCAGCAAGTGGCGGACGGCGTGTGGGACGTGCGCGTCGGCACGTCGGGCGGCGGCGTGATCGAATTTGCCGACCATCTGGTGATGTTCGAGGCTTATGGCGGAGAGGCGCAGACGCTGGCCCGCATAGACGCGGCGAACGAACTGGTCCCCGGCAAGCAGGTGACGAAGGTCATCGTGAGCCACCACCATTTCGACCATACGGGCGGCTTGCGTGCGGCAGTCTCGCGCGGGCTGGAAGTCATTTCCCACCGCGGAAACGAGGGCATCTTTCGCGAGATGATTGCGCGCCCGGCCGTGCAATTCCCGGACGCCCTGGCACGAAACCCACATCCGCTGGTCTTCACCCCGGTCGACGAGGAAATGGTGCTGGAGGACGAGACCCGCAGGGTGGAAATCTACCGTGTTGTCGAGCATTTCCACATGCCCAACGCCATCTTCGCCTATCTGCCGCAAGAGCGCATCACGATGGAGGGCGATCTGGGGGACGAAGCGTGGGACTTCCACTGGTGGGGCGGCGCGCTGGCGGCCAATATCGCGCATTACGGCATCGCGCCCGAAGCCAATATCGCGGTCCATTCCAGCGGTCCGCTGTCGATCGAACAGACGCTGGCCAATATCCAGCGGCAGGCACAAGCCGCACAGGAATTCTGCCGCGAGACCGAGGCAGCCGGGCGCTATGTCTTTGGTTGCCCCGTGCAGTATGACAGCAATGGAGCCCTGCCGCTGACACCGCGATGAGCGCGCATTGGGCTCCATGCGAAACGGGCGGCGCACCCGAAGGTACGCCGCCCGCATTCCCGCCCGAAAGCGAAGAGACTTAGCTCAGGTGCTTGGACACCGCAGCGGTCATCTTGAACATGGAAATCTGCGCATTGCCGATCACCGCGCCCAGCTTGGCATCGGGGTTGATCTGGCGCTTGTCCTTGGAATCCTGAAGGTTGTTGGCCTTGATGTATTCCCACACCTTCGAGGTGACCTGAGCACGGGTCATCGGGCCCTTGCCGATCACGTTTTCCAGATCACCCGAAAGAGTGACGGGCTTGTTCAGCGCGTTGTTCTTTGCAGCCATTGTATTTTCCTTCCCTTTTCAAAATTTGCCGGGGCGGGAGCTGGTAAACTCAGTCCTCGTCTTCGGCGTCCCAATCATAGTCGCCGCCCTCTTCCCGGGCATATGTCCCGGTGAGCAGCGATACGGCTGTCACATGGCCTTTCATGGCCTCCACCAGGTCTTCCCGGCTTGCCCCAGGCATCAGCGTGAGCGGCAGGTCAAGCGCGAAAAGCTGGAATACGTAATCGTGCGGCTTATCGCCGGTCGGCGGATCGGGCAGCAGCCATTCGGAATTGCCGAAGCTGTTCTTGCCCACACGCAGTGGTACTTCGCCTTCAAGGATCTGCCCCTTCTGGCCGGGCATTCCCCACACCAGCCAGTGGCAGAACGGCTTGTCACCCGGTGCATGCGGGTCTTCCACCACCAGGACGACTTCCATCGATCCGGGCGGTGGCGCAGTCCATTCCAGCGGCGGGGCGACAGAGTCTTCCTCGTCAGCGGTAAAGCAGGGGTCAAGTTCGCCGCCATCGGTAAAGGCGGCAGAGGTCAGCGCGAAGCCTCCCTTCCCCAGCAACTTCTCTTCCGCCAGCTGTGCAACAACCAGTCCGGCATGACCCGGACCGGGGTTGTGCAAGGCCTTGCCCAGCCAATCGGGCACGGATTGAGACATTTTTCCTCCTGCAAGCCCCCTTCCAAAGGGGATCTTCGCGTGTTTTGCCCTCGAAAAACGGGGCGAGTCCCCCGCGATGTGCCGCCCGAAAGCGCCCTTGGCAAGGGCGGCGCCCCCCTGAACTGGTGATCAGTTGTGAATGAGTGTGATTTTTCAGACCGATGGAGGCAGATTCAAGCCTTGCAACGGGGAATCGCGGCGGATACCGTCTCGATTGTAACTTTTCCCTCCCCCTTTCCACGGAAGTCGCAGTTCCATGAAAACCTCCCGTATTGCTCTTTCACTCGCCTGCGCAGCCATGGTGGCATCCTGCGGCGGCAGTTCGGGGGGCGGAGCGCCCACCGGAAACACGCCCACGCCGACACCCACGGTTTCGCCCACGCCGACGCCTACTTCGGCAACCTGTTCGCTGTCGCAAAGGAAGGCGTGGACGCTGGCCCAGTTGCAAGAATGGTACCTGTTCCCGACCTTGCTGGCCAACGGCGTGAATCCGGACAGTTTCGGCACGGTGCAGGACTATATCGATGCGCTGGTGGCCCCTGCGCGGCTGCAATCGCGGGACCGCTTTTTCACCTACATCACCTCGATCGAGGAGGAGAACGCCTTCTTCGAACAGGGCGCCAGTGCGGGCTTCGGCTTCCGCCTAGGGTACGACACGCCAGCCCGCCGGGTTTTCGTGATCGAGGCCTTCGAGGGCACGTCGGCGCTGGGCCAGAACATCGATCGCGGATCGGAACTGCTCGCCATCGGCACCAGTGAGGCGACATTGCAGACCGTCAACGCGCTGATGGCGACGGGCGGCCCGCAAGCCGTCGTCAACGCCCTGGGGCCGGATACGGCGGGCACCACCCGCGTGATCCGCTTCCGCGATGCCAGCGGGATCGAGCGGACGGCCAGCCTTTCCAAGACCGAATACGCCCTTGATCCGGTATCGGATCGCTATGGCTTCAAGATCATCAACGATGGCGGGCGCCAGGTGGGCTATATCAACCTGCGCACCTTCATCGACACCGCCGCGCCTGACCTGATCGACGCATATGAAAGCTTCCGGGCTGCGGGCGTTACCGAGCTGGTGATCGACCTTCGCTATAACGGCGGCGGGCTGATCTCTATTGCCGAGCTGATGGGCGATCTGATGGGCCGCGACCTCGACGGTCAGGTGTTTGACCGGATCACCTATCGCCAGTCCAAATCGCAGTTCAATTCGGAGTATCTGTTCGATCCCGGCCCGCAATCGATCCAGCCGACCAAGATCGCCTTTATCGCCACCGGCGGCACCGCTTCGGCCAGCGAGATGATCATCAACGGCATGCAGCCTTACCTGCCCGATACCGACATGGCGCTGATCGGCGAGAACACCTTCGGCAAGCCCGTGGGCCAGATCGCGCTCGATCAGGCTTCCTGCGATGACCGCCTGCGTGTCGTGGCCATCGCGGTCGAGAATGCTGCCGGCAATGCCGACTATTACACCGGTCTTGCCGACACAGTGCCCAACACCTGCCGCGCGCAGGATGATATTACCGCGCAGCTCGGCGATCCGGGCGAAGGCATGATCTCAGTGGCGCTCGATTTCCTCGAAGGCGGCGCGGCGGCCTGCACGCCGATTGCTGGCGGTCCGGCGACGACGCAGCGGATGACTGACCGCGATTTCCTGCGGCCGGAACGCGCCAACACCATCCAGCGCAACGTGCCGGGCATCTTCTGATCGCCGTGTCGCCGAAACTGGTGCTGACCGGCTTCGGCCACTTCCCCGGTGTGCCGGACAATCCCACGCAGCGATTGCTCGCACATTTGGCCCAAAACCCCCAACTGCTGCCCCAGCCGCACCGGCTGGCGCTGCTCGATGTCGCCTATCAGTCTGCGCACGCGGAGGTGGATGGCCTGCTCGATCCTGCGCCGGATGCGCTGGTGCTGACAGGCTATTCCGCCAAGGCCAAAGCGCTCACTCTGGAAGCCCGCGCCACGTCCTACTGTGCACCGGACCAGCCGGATATCTGCGATTTCATCCCTGCCCAGCTGGCAGAACCAGCGCCGCCCATCACCACCAATGCCCCGCTGGCGGCGCTGTCCATCCGGCTGAAGGAAGCCGGGATCGCGGTGGAGACGTCGCAGGATGCAGGCGCTTATCTGTGCAACTATTCCTATCACCATGCGCTGAGCCGGGTGGAGGAGCGGGGCCTCGCCACCAAGGTCCTGTTCGTTCACTTGCCCGCACTGGAAAGCACTGACCTTGCCCACAGCGCTGCTGGTACGATCAGCGAGGATGATGCCGTCCGCGCGCTGGCGCTAATCGCGCAGGAACTGGTCGGCTAAGCCGCGCTATTCGCCGCCCACAGCCGGATGGACTGCGCTCGATCCGCAGCCATTGCGCTGTTCCTCGCCGATCTGCAGCGTCACCGTAAAGGGATAGGTCGTATCGCTCATCCCGTCCGAACACTCGCCCGGCGTCACCGCGATATCGACCGGCTCCCCTTCAAGCTCGCCGCTGAAGGACAAGCCGCCGCGCCCGGCAAAGCGGGTAACGGGAATGCGCT